>CANEWJ010000211.1 GCA_947442625.1 Chitinophagaceae bacterium | reverse complement strand
GCTTGCTGGGATGAAATATGATTTTGACCTGGCCAGCAATTCAGGCGCAAGAAATTCAGACAATATTGTCAAGGTCAACAAAACAGATTATGGACTGGAGGGCGGTATTGGTTTCCAGTTCTTCTTCCCTTATTTCATCCTTTCCCCTGAAATCAAATTCAGTTACGGCCTCTCCAATGTTCACAGCCGCGATGAGAACCTTCGGTATTCCAATGTAATTGACAAGATGAACAGCAGGATGATCCTCTTCTCGCTACATTTTGAAGGGGGCGGCACCAAATAACCCATCAATAATCGTATTCTCTTCTGTGCATGTTCCAGCGCATCCCAATTGATGACATCATGTTGTTGGGGCTCCCTTCTATCTTGCGGTACACCAGGTTGGCCTCAAGAAAAAGGTTTTCTTTTATTTCATAGGCAAGCCAGAAACTGGCATTGAGGTTTTTCCTTGGCATGGGTGTTCCGAAAAAATATCCATTCTGTGGCAGGGCACGGGTATCGTTGTCCAAAAAAATATTGTTCCCGAAATTTTTCCTTGCCGTATCTGCCCCAGATTGCCAGTAAATGGTCTTGGCCTGCATGTACCATTTGGGAGCAGGCTGAAACTTCAAAATGCCAATGTACTCCTTGATATTGGACATCAATGGATGGGCCAGTGCTTGGTTATAATGGGTATAATTGGCCACCGTATCAAAATGAGAATACGTGAATGGTCTTATCCAGTTGGTTTCCAGCTGCAGGTCAAGGTTTTTGACCCCCAGAAAATCAATGTATTTCATCCCTGCCTGGAAAGCCCATTTGTTTCCCCACCATCCTTTTCTTTCCCGGATGTATTTGGTGTAGAACTCATCCAACATCACCTGCCCATAGAGCTGTACATGCTTGGCCAGATTGGCTTTGGCATCAATGCCGATAAAAGAATTGTCCGGGCTTCCTATATTCAACTCCGCTCCACGGATAAACATTACAGGGTTGAGGTAGCTGAACTCAAAATGATCCTTTCTCCCAAATACCACCCCTTCAAACAAGCCAAGCGTCAACCATTTGGGGGCATTAAAACTGATATGGTGGATGGAGGCATATTTTTTGGGATAGAGTGAATCCCCGCCCAAACCATCCCTGGTATACTGTGGAGTGAGCTCCATGATCCGGCTCATGTAGTTCAGTTTCCAGACACGCAAGTTCATGTTGAGAAACAGGTGGCTGTTGGAATGGTCACTGATGAACAGGCTCCTGTAACCATTTCCAAGGAACATCTTGTCAAATCCAAATTGAACATTGATGAATTTTGCTGCATTAAAAAACAACGTTCCCCGGGCATCAAAATAATCAAAGCCTGAGCCCTTGAAAATCTTGTATCGTCCTGCACCGGGAACGGCCCTGAACCTGTCGACATCATTCCTTACAAAAACAGGCGTTTTTTCCTGGTTCTCGGTGAGGTAGGCATGAAATCCCACCTTACCCCCAATCAAAGAACGCACCACGGCTCCCCGGGTATTGAGGTAAAGCAGTTCATCGGTTGCATCATCTCTCATGGCTTGCAGTTGAAGAACAGGATTGACTGAGAGGAAAAAATCCTTCTGATGCACCCCAACCATGTTGGCAGGATCCTTGAAAAAATTGTTGAATACCGGCTTCCTGCTTTTTATGTTGGGAACCCCGTTGCTGGTCCATTCCAGGTTGTTCAGCCTTGACCTGTCGATGTTGTACCGGTCTACCTTTGAAAGTGAAAGATTACTGGAGGCTGCCCGGTCGAGGGCACTGGCCCACCATTTCCGGTTGAAGGGTTTGATGAAAGAGAAATTCAAGAGGCTGTCGCCTTGCAACTTTATCTCCAGCCGATCAAGTAAAATATATTCCTTGGACCCCTGTTGAAAAAGAGTAGACTGTGCATTCACGCAGAAAGGTGCAATAAATATCAGCCCGACTAAAAAGGTTTTGATAATTTGCGGCACAGATTTACCAATACTATAGCTCATGTCGAATATTCTCATTAAAAATGTTCAGATTGTAAACGAAGGCAAGATTACCGTGTCGGATATCTTGATAGGCAACCAAAGGATATTGAAAATTGCGCAGGGAATTGACAATAAATATACCGCTAGAGAGATTAACGGAGAAAACAAATACTTATTGCCCGGCGTGATCGATGACCAGGTGCATTTCAGGGAACCTGGACTTACCCACAAGGCCAACATCCATTCTGAATCCATGGCAGCTGTTGCCGGGGGCACCACCAGCTTCATGGAAATGCCCAATACCAAACCTCCTGCGCTCACACAGGAGTTGCTGGAGGAAAAATATTCCATTGCTGCCAACAGTGCGGTTGCGAATTATTCTTTTTTCATGGGCACCTCCAATGACAATGCTGATGAGGTCTTGAAAACAAATGACAACAAAGAAAATGTATGTGGTGTGAAGATTTTCATGGGTTCTTCCACAGGCAATATGCTGGTAGACAACCATCTTTCCCTCGACAGGATTTTCAGGGAATCTGAACTGCTGATTGCAACGCATTGTGAGGATGAGCGCATCATCAAATCCAATCTTGAAAAACTGCGCAGTACCAAGGCTGTGCTGGAAGCTTCTGATCATCCCATCATCCGTGATGCAGAAGCCTGCTTTGAATCTTCCCTGATAGCGGTACAACTGGCCAAAAGAAACAATACAAGATTGCACATTTTACATATCTCTACAGCAAAAGAATTGCAACTGTTCACCAACCTGATTCCACTGGAAGAAAAACGGATCACCTCAGAAGTTTGCGTGCACCATCTTCATTTCACAGCGGATGATTATGCTACCCTTGGTAACAAAATAAAATGCAACCCTGCCATCAAATCAAAAGAAAACAAGGCAGCCCTTTGGGAGGCATTGTTGGATGACAGGCTGGACATCATCGCAACAGACCATGCACCACATGCCATCGATGAAAAATCTGGCGACTATGACCATGCGCATGCAGGATTGCCGCTTGTACAGCATAGCCTTCAATTGATGTTGCACCAGTACAAGCAGGGC
>CANEWJ010000210.1 GCA_947442625.1 Chitinophagaceae bacterium | reverse complement strand
AGTTTCGGAGATGCCCACATCAACGCCACCTTCAACAACCTCATCATCAGTTTGACCAACAAGGCTGGACAGGTCATTTCCTGGAGCAGCGCTGGTAAAATGGGTTTCAGGGGTTCAAAGAAAAATACTCCATATGCAGCCCAAATGGCAGCACAAGATGCTTCACGCGTAGCACTTGAGGCAGGCCTTAAAAGGGTTGATGTATATGTAAAAGGACCGGGTGCAGGTAGGGAAGGTGCCATTCGTGCCCTTGCCAATTCCGGCATTGAGGTTGTAATGATCAAGGACATTACACCACTTCCACACAATGGTTGCCGTCCTCCAAAGAAGCGTCGCGTATAATTATCATTTATTACAGGGCAGGAGATTCAGTTTTTTGATTTTTTAATAATCCCCTGCCATTTCTTAAAAAATCAAAATAAATTACAATGGCACGTTACACAGGTCCCAAAACAAAAATCTGCAGGAAGTTCGGTGAGCCGATCCTCGGAAACGGAAAGTATCTCGACAAGAACAGTGTTCCTCCTGGTCAACACGGAGCATCACGCAAGCGCAAGGCGCCGAGTGAGTACTCTATTCAGCTGAAGGAAAAGCAAAAGGCAAAGTACACTTATGGTCTTTTGGAGCGCCAGTTCCGCAAGACATTTGAAGAAGCGGCTCGTATCAAAGGTGTAACAGGTGAAAACCTCATCATTCTGTTGGAGTCACGCCTCGATAACACAGTATACCGCATGGGTATTTCTCCATCCCGTCCTGCTGCACGTCAGCTTGTTTCACACAAGCACGTAATGGTGAATGATGTGGTGGTTAACATCCCTTCATACCAGTTGAAGCCAGGTGATGTCATCACCATCGCTGATAAGAGCAAGGAGAGTGAGAACATCAAGTCCCTGATGAGACCAAGAAATCCAAAAATTGGATGGGTTGACTTCAGTGAGGCCCAAATGTCAGGAACTTTCATCGCATTCCCTGTAAGGGAAAATGTTCCTGAAAACATCAGGGAGCAGTTGATTGTTGAATTGTATTCTAAGTAATATGCCTGATGCCCAATGGCATCTGGGTTTCATTTCACCCTTTTTCCCAAGACAATTGGGAATTAACAAGTAAAAGGAGTTTAAATATGGCCATTTTAAATTTCCAGCAGCCGGACAAAATAGTTCTCCAGAAAGCAACCGACTTCGAAGCACAATTCGAATTCCGTCCGCTTGAACCAGGATATGGTGTTACCATTGGTAACGCACTTCGCAGGGTTCTTTTGAACTCACTCGAAGGATACGCCATCACTGGTATCGTCATTGAAGGTGCTGATCACGAATTTGCTACATTGAAAGGTGTTGTAGAAGACGTCACAGAAATAATCTTGAACCTTAAGCAAATCAGGTTCAAAAAGATTCTCGACCATGATGTACAGACAGAGAAGCTCACAATTTCCATCAAAGGAAAATCTGATTTCACTGCGGGCATGATCGACGAAGTAACTGGAACATTCCAGGTAATGAACCCGGAATTGCTCATCTGCACCATGGATCCTTCTGCAAAACTCAACATTGAGTTGCACATTTCAAAGGGCAGGGGATATGTTCCTTCCGAAGACAACAGGCAGAAAGAGGCTCCATTTGGATTTATTCCGATTGACTCTATCCATACGCCGATCAAGAATGTAAAGTATGCCATCGAAAATACCCGTGTTGAGCAGCGTACCGATTTCGAAAAATTGTTGCTTGATGTGGTTACTGATGGAACAATCCATCCTGAAGAGGCTGTAAAGCAGGCTTCAAGGATTTTGATCCAGCACCTGATGATCATCACAGACGAAAACATCACTTTCGATAACAAGGAAGAAAAGAAGGAAGACCTGGTAGATGAGCAAACCCTCCAATTGAGGAAAGTGCTGAAAACACCTTTGGAAGACCTCGATCTTTCTGTACGTGCATTCAACTGTCTAAAAGCAGCCAAGATCAACAGTCTTAGCCAGCTGGTACAGTATGAGCAGGAAGACCTCATGAAGTTCAGGAATTTCGGACAGAAATCATTGTCTGAAATTGAGCAGGTACTTCAGGAAAGAGGCCTTCATTTCGGAATGGATCTTGCCAAACTGGGTATCGATATCGACGAATTTTAATAAGGGAAACCTATTTTTTATCAGGCTGTAATTCCTGACACGGTACAGCTTTAAACACAACAGTCATGCGTCACGGAGACAAAATCAACAATCTAGGCCGTAAAAAGGCCCACCGCGAGGCCCTCATGTCCAACATGGCGAGCCAGCTGATCATGCACAAGCGTATTGTAACAACACACGCGAAAGCAAAAGCATTGCGCACGTACATCGAGCCTTTGATCACCAAGACAAAAAAGGTGGAAAGCAAAGAACAGATCATGCACAACCACCGTATTGTATTCTCATATTTGCAAGACAAGACCGCAGTAAAAGAATTGTTTACTGAAATCGGTCCTAAGGTTGCTGCTCGTCCAGGTGGCTACACCAGGATCATCAAACTTGGCATCCGTCTGGGTGACAACGCTGAAAGGGCAATGATTGAATTGGTTGATTACAACGAGATCTACGGAAAGGGTATTGCAACTGCTGCTGAACCAGCCAAGAAAACCAGAAGAAGTGGTGGAGCCAAGAAAAAGGCCGCTGCAACTGAAGAAGCTCCTGCTGCTGAAGCGCAAGCCACTTCCGAAGAATCAACTGCCTCTGAATAAGAAAAATGTTGATAAATAATTTCTTTTAAAGGCAGGTCTTTTGGTCCTGCCTTTTTTATTTTGCATCCAAATTCCCCTCATGCCAACACAAGAAATGAATTCAGTCCCCGCCTTGCTTATTTTGGAAGATGGAATGGTTTTTCATGGCCGTTCATTTGGTAAAATCGGAACTGCCTCTGGTGAACTTTGTTTCAATACCGGAATGACCGGTTATCAGGAAGTGTTTACAGACCCCAGTTATTTCGGGCAGGTGCTGATCATGAACAACGTGCATACCGGTAATTATGGCGTGAAAGCAGGTGATGTGGAAAGTGAAACAGTGAAGATCAAGGGTCTT
>CANEWJ010000209.1 GCA_947442625.1 Chitinophagaceae bacterium | reverse complement strand
GTTGCTGCTTTTCTTCAGGAATTCAATCTGGTCTTTCAACGACCCGATTTGTGCTTCTCGCTGTGCGTCTGCAATGGAGCGCTGGCGATCAGCTTCAGCCTTTTCATCACGGCAGGCCTTTGCTTCCATTTGTGTGGCAATCAATTGATTGTTGAGGTTACCATATTTTCCTGTAAGTGCCTGAAATTTTTTGGAACTTACACAAGAAAACAGTGTAACAACCATCACCAGAGGGAGAACAAAGAATTTGCTTTTCATCTTTTTGAATTTTAATTGGTATTGACTGAAAAGCAAATATAATTTCTCCGAAGCAATTCGGCTCCAATAATAATCCACAACAACAGGGCTTCCTATTTTTCGTCCGACTCAATGGTGCGCACAAAGGCACTCCTTCTGGGCGCCGGCATTGTGCTGTGTTCTCCCTTGATGGCCTTCCAGATCACTTCACTGAACTCAAGGTCGTTGACCCGGTCTTCTTTGCTGAAGTCAAAAGACATGCTTTTTTTGGAAAGGGCATTGACCTTCACATTCTTGTCATTCAAATCCACCCTGGCGGGAAGGGAATGAAAAACGGAAAGATCAGGCGTCTTGCTGAAGCTTCTCCACATGGGTGTGGCAGCTGCATCATACTGAGACATGGGAGGCAGGCCCAAAATCAGTTCCATGGTCCTGAGCATTGAAGAGGTGCTGTAGGGCGTATGGTCCACAAAACCCCTTTTCACAAAGCCACCAGCGACATAGGCCGTGGTGCGGTGTGCATCCACATGATCGGGTCCGTTTTGTGCATCATCCTCTACAATAAAAATGGCTGTTTCTTTCCAGATGGGTGATTTGGACAGGTGTTCTACAAACAATCCAACAGCCAGGTCGTTGTCGGCCACATGGGCAAAAGGGGTTGGCCTGCCAATGCTGGTTCCTTCAGTATGGTCATTGATAAAACGCAGGGTGTTTAACTGTGGTACAGCGTTTTTTGCCAGCAATGAGTCAAACTCCCGCCTCCATTGGTTGAATCTTGTGGTATCTCGCACTGTCTCATCCCAACTGGTAAAATAGGGGCAAAAATGTCCTTCCAACACCGGGATGTTGGCCTTGTAATCATCCGCAAACTCTCCATAGGTTCTGTAGCTGACGCCATGGCGTTGGGCCAGGTTCCAAACAAAACCGCCCTTGTTGTTGGCCACCGCTTTGGTGCCCTCAGCATTGTAGTCTCCCCCGCGGCCTCCATAATTGGTGGGCCAGGTCTTCTCCAGGTAGTCAGTGGCATAGCCCCCCAGGCTCCAGTTGTGGCCATCAGCACTGACCTCTCCATCCACATAAAAATTATCGAGCAACACAAACTGCTTGACAAGGGCATGTTGGTTGGGGGTGATGTTCTCGCCAAAAAGCAAGAGGCTGGTATCGCCATTCCCACCAGGAACGTCAGACAATACCTGGTCATAGGTTCGGTTTTCCTTTACAATATAAAATACATGTTTGATGGGCGAAGGATCGCCAACCTTCATGGGTATGGGGTTACCGGGCTCTCCCGGTGCAAGGGTTTCTTTCTCTTTTGTATAAGGTGTATTGGCATAAACCGTTTTAGAGAGGGCGGCAAGCTGGCTGGTGGTAGGCTCCTCAAAAATACTCATTGTGCCCTTGAAAAGACCGCCAATGTATTGCACATCCTTGGGCTTGGCAGCATCCCCTTTCTGGTAAATGACCTGCTGTCTTTTCTGCACCGGATTCGGACCATAGGGATTGGCCATGGAGGTGAAGCCCTTGCCATTGCTCACAAAAACCTTCTTGCCAACAATGCGCACATTGGTGGGATACCAGCCAACGGGTATAAAGCCCATGGGGCGACTTTCACCAGGCTCTTCAACATCAAAAACGGCCAGGCAATTGTTGTCTGCATTGGCAATGTAAAGGCGCTTTTCATCCACAGACAAGGCCAGGCCATTGGAAGCCGAGCCACTTGGTGCATTGGGATAAAGGGCAGCATTCAGTGTTTCGGTTACTTTCATGGTTGCCGTGCTGATCACCGAAACGGAATTGTCATTGGCATTGGCAACAAAAATCCTGTCGCCTTTTTTTGACAGGATGATCTCATTGGGATTATCGCCAACAACGGTTGATGTGGTTATTTGACCGGTATTTGCATCAATCTTCAAGAGCCGGTCTCCTCCCCAAACAGAAACATAGACAAATTTCCTGTCCCTGGACAAGAGGCAGCCATATCCCTCTGCACCAAAGGATAGTTTTCTGATCACTTTATTGGAAACCATGTCTATGGTATAGAGCGCGCTGTCTTCTCTTGTGGCAACAAACAATTTTTTGTTGCGGGAATCAATAGCAATGCCGGAAGGGCCAACACGATTGGGCCAGGGTTTGCCCAGCAGGATGCCATCGGTCAGTACCAGTTTATTTGTAGAAACATCATATTTATTGATACGGTTGTCGTGTCCACCGGAAACGTAGAGGAACTTTTCATCTTCGGTAAAGGCCAATCCATACCAAGCCTTCGGAACAACCAGCGTATGAAGCACCTGCTCTGATGCAGGATCAATCAACTGAATGGAGTGCTGGCTCTGCCCGTTGTTGGTAACGGCCATTTTTTTCCCTGAAGCCGAGAGTGCAATGTTCAGGGGCAAGTCTCCGAGGGGAAAATTTCTGCCGTAAGGCGAAAGCGACCAGCCATTGGGAAGCCTGACCGGTTCGGGAACCTGGGCAAAGATTGCCTGTGCAAGAGCCATTGTGCACAACAAGAAGCCGATGAATTTCCTCATGTGGATTGATTTTATGGTCAAAACTAACCATCTCATGTGGAAATAATTTTGACTTGATATCAATTTATTGTGATTATATTTATATGATTTTTGTCACCGGTCGCTTGCCGGACTTTCTTGTTTGTTTTCTCATGTACACCCTGCTGTTTGTCTAAATAGCAGGGTTTTTTGTTGAAAACACCGGCCAAAAAGAGAAAAACACTAATATTTTTAGTGGAAAAAATGCTAAAAAAATTAGTTTGTCATTTCAAATCCCCCTATCTTTACTTTCTCAAAATTTAAAAGCTATGTCAAATTCAGAAAAATTAAAAGC
>CANEWJ010000208.1 GCA_947442625.1 Chitinophagaceae bacterium | reverse complement strand
TTCATGTCTCGCTTCAACATCACTTTGCTGAACTGGTACTGTTGGTTTTGCTGCAACAACTTGATCCAATGGTGCGTGGAGGAAATACCAACAGAGGCTGTGGTAAAATCAATTTCATTGACGGCATCACTGTTTGGAATGGTATGTTGTTTGAAGTATTCAAATATCGGAGGCCAGTCCACGCTTTCATTGCCAAACCAATGCGATCCTCCTGGATATTCCTTGTAGCTGAAATCAGGATGAAAATCTGCCAACACTTTCCTCATTTGTCTTGCATAATCCACTGACACGGTCGGGTCTGCATCCCCATGGAAAATATATACACCGCCGGCTTTGTAATTTTTGGCAAGGTTGATGACATTGCCGGTATTGCTGGCCCTGATCAGCAGTTTCTTGGTATCGGTGACCGCATCAGTTGGAACCTTTCCATCATGGGATCCATATTCCGCAAGCGTCGGATAGCCTGCGCAAGGGGCTATGGCTGCCCATTGGCCGGCATAGGTTGCACCCAGGTACCAGGTGCCATGTCCACCCATGGAATGTCCTGTCAAATAAATTCTTTGTGGGTTGGGATTGAATCTTTTCTTGGCAATGTCCAATACTTCCAAGGCATCCATCCTTCCCCAGTCTTCCCAGTTGAAACCCCTTGGCCTTCTGTTGGTGGGTGCCACCACAGGACCCTCTGCTTTTGGAGCATAGGCCCTTGCCTGCGAAATCGCTTCCACTTCAGCCCCATGCACAGAAAAATACAGTGATGGTTGTTGGGTTGTGGCGATTTGTGGCGCAACGGCATAGTACTGAACAGAGCCGTCTATTTTGCTGATAAAAGTATAACTCGCATGTTCGCCCTGATTCACTGCGGTGATGGAGATAGTGGTTGTATCAATAAATTTGCTGCCATCGTAGAGTGCCAGCTGCATGGTGTAACTGCCTTTGTTGATAGCATCAGGAACAGGTATGGTGATGGGTACTTTTCTGCTCAGCATGGCATGAACCGATGGAACAATGGATGTAGCTGTTTTCCCTTCAAGGGTTGTTTTGATGCTCAGGTTTTTTGCATTGCTGGTTGATGTATTCAACACCACGATGCCGCCGACCAGTTCTCCCTTAGATTCACCTTTCACGAGGAAGGGAAGGGTGGGGTCAGTTTTCAGTATTGAAAAGGTTTTGGTGGGAAATTCAATGCGTGCATTGATCATGCCAAACCTGCCCATCCCTGCGGACCTGATATAGATTTCATTCACCCCTTTTTTCAATGTCACGGGGATGTTCATCCAGCCATAGCGGTACATGTCTCCCGCGTGGGGTGCGCCATTCACATAAACCATAGAATGACCTGTGGCCACCAATACTGCGGTTTGGTTTTTGTTGGATGTATAGGTCAAGTACAAATAGCCACTGCCCAGTGCGGGACTCCTGAAATTGCCCATGCTGTCGGCCTTGACAGGTGTCCAGCTTGATTTCTTGCTGCCATCTGCAAATGAAAATGATTCTCCAGAAACTGGCTTCACTGCAGCGCTGTAGAGTTGAAAGGCCAGGCCATCACTGTACAAGGCCTCTCTGCCGTATTGGTGCACATTTCCTAAGGCAAGTCCTTCGGGGAAAAAATACTTTGTTTGTCCATTCAGCGCAACGGTGAAAAGACAAAACAATACCATGAAACTGTTCGATATGAGCTTTTGCATAACATAAATATATCTGTTTTTCCTTTCTTATCTATCTTCGGGCTTCTATGAAATCTGTTCAGAAGGAAGAAGGAATTCAAATCAACAAGTATATCAGCAATTCAGGTTTCTGTTCCCGTCGGGAAGCGGAAAAACTGATTGAACAGGCCCGCGTTACCATCAACGACGAGATGGTACTCCTGACTGCTCGTGTTTTTCCGGGAGATGTTGTTGCCATTGATGGAGAGAAGATCAAGAACAAGCAGAAGCCGATTTACATAGCCCTCAACAAACCTGTTGGAGTCACTTCCACCACGGATGAAACGGACAAGAGCAATATCATCCGTTTCATGAACCATCCCAAACGCATTTTCCCCGTGGGACGTCTCGACAAGGACTCAGAAGGATTGATTTTACTTACGAATGATGGCGATATTGTCAACAAAATCCTGCGCGCAGGCAACAACAATGAAAAAGAATATGTGGTTTCCGTTGACAAGGAACTCACACCAGAAATGATCAAGCAAATGGGCAATGGTGTGAAAATTTTAGGAGAACGCACCAAGCCTTGTTATATCAGGCAAGAAGGGCAAAGAAGATTTCGCATCATCCTTAAACAGGGACTGAACCGGCAGATCAGAAGGATGTGTGCCGAGTTTGGATACAAGGTCAAGGACCTCAAGCGCATCCGCATCATGCATATCCAGCTGGGCAATCTTGCTACTGGCAAATGGCGTTACCTTACTCCTGCAGAGATTGAGCAGTTGGATCGATTGTTGGAAAAGGCTTACAACTGAATGCTGTTTTAGGACAAAAAACATTACCGCAAAATTGTCAGGTATCCTGCAATCTTCTTCCTTCCATTCTTTGGATCAATAACGAAATAATATGTGCCTGCAGGAACCGCCTGACCTTTGTAGCTGCCGTTCCAGGGTTCAACATATCCTGTATTCCTGAACAGCAGCTGACCTCTTGCTGAATAAATTTCCACCACACATCCTTCATATTGATCGAGGTATTTGATTTCCCATGTATCGTTGATGCCATCGCCATTGGGTGTAAAGGTATTGGGTGGTTTTGGCATGGTGAGTGATACGACGAAGAGGGTATCCTTGCTGGTGCAGGCACCTCTTCCTTTAACGGCGAGGTAGTAGTAGATATCATCTTGTGGTTTGATGATGGTGGGTTGCAGGATGGTGGTATCGCTGAGGTAGGTGGAGGGTGTCCAGGTATAGGAGACGATTCTTCCTGTTGCTGTGGCTTTGATTTGTTTTTGTCCATCATCAAGGACGAAGAGGTCTGGCCCTGCTGATATTACAGGATAAGCAAATACTTCTACCTGTTTTTTGATGGTATCGGTATAACAACCCAGATCTGTTTGAGCGAAGAAGGTGATGGTTTGGATGGCAGCAGTGGTGTAG
>CANEWJ010000207.1 GCA_947442625.1 Chitinophagaceae bacterium | reverse complement strand
GGTTTAGGGGTGTAGAGGTTTAGGGGTGTAGAGGTTTAGGGGTGTAGAGGTTTAGGGGTGTAGAGGTTTAGGGGTGTAGAGGTTTAGGGGTGTAGAGGTTTAGGGGTGTAGGGGTTGAGGAATTTTTAAAAACTATAATTGCATATATGAAAATCAGAATGACAATGCTGTCTTGCCTTTTGTTTACAATGGCAATGGCACAACCAAAAAGCGAATGGACATCCCTTTTCAATGGTAAAGACCTGAGTGGGTTCAAGCAATTGAATGGAAAGGCCAAATACGCAGTAAAAAATGGAGAAATCGTGGGCACCACAGTTCACGGAGAACCGAACTCCTTCCTGGCTACAGAAAAGCTGTATGGTGATTTCGTATTGGAGCTTGACCTGAAAATGTTTGCCGACATGAATTCAGGGATACAGTTCCGGAGCATTACTTCCAATGAAGGCGCCAACAACAAGGTTCCAGACAGGGTACGGGGTTATCAGGCAGAAGTAGATCCGTCTGAAAGGGCCTGGAGTGGCGGAATTTATGATGAAGCAAGGCGTGGATGGCTCTACCCATTGGATTATAATCAAGCTGCCCAAAAAGCATTTAAAAAAACAGATTGGAACCACTACAAGATCGAGTGTATTGGCAATACCATCAGGACATGGATCAATGGTGTGGCTTGTTCCTATCTCATTGACGACCTCACTCCCCAAGGCTTCATTGCCCTTCAGGTTCATGCCATTAAAAACAAATCTGATGAAGGAAAAGAAATCCATTGGAAAAATATCAAGATCAAAACGACCAACCTGAAGCCTTCCCCATCAGACAATATATTTGTTGTTAATCTACTCAACAACACCCTATCTGATGAAGAAAAAAAGCAGGGATATTCCCTGTTGTGGGATGGAAAATCATCAGCAGGATGGCAGTCAGCCAATATGGCACCCTTCCCTTCTCAAGGATGGGACATCGCAAATGGTGAATTGTCTATCCGCAATTCAGGCAACGAAGTGCGTATGGATGGTGGCGATATCATTACTGAAAAGGAATTTGGTGCTTTCGACTTTCAATTCGAATTCAAACTGACTGACAGTGCCAATTCTGGTATCAAATATTTTATTGTTCCCAGCAAAGACAAGAAAGCAGGCGTTGGTCCTGAATTCCAGATCCTTGATGATGCAAAACATCCTGATGCCAAAATGGGTGCAGGAGGCAACAGGACAATGGCATCTTTGTATGACTTGATTCCTGCTGCTACAGGACTTGACCCCAATGCCAACAGAAGAGACAGGACGGCCATTGGAGAATGGAACCGTGGGAGAATCATTGCTCACCCCAATGGCACTATTGAACATTGGCTCAATGGTTTCAAGATGGTAGAATATAAAAGGGGAACTCCTATCTATAATGCACTTGTGGCCAGAAGCAAATATGCAAAAATTGAAAATTTTGGAATGGCCCCAAAAGGCAGGATCCTCCTTCAGGATCATGATGATAAAGTTAGTTTTAGAAGCATGAAGATCAAGGAACTATAGTTTTGGGTTTAGGGGCGGAGAGGTTTAGAGGTGTATGGGTTTAGTGGTATAGAGGGAGATGATAATCCTCGCCATTTTATAATCGATACGCCAGATAATAGAGCTGACACATCTCTCTAACTTAAACCATCAAAAAATCCTAACCCGAGAAATATTTCACAACCCTAAACCATTAAACCACTAAACCCTTAAACCCCTAATATGACCCACCGCAGAACATTCATCAGACAAACAGCACAGGCTACAGCAGCCACTGCCTTGGCTTCCATGGGATGGACAGCCAAATCGTATGGAAATATTTTAGGCGCCAATGACCGCGTAAGGGTTGGTGTCGTTGGTTTTTCCGACAGGCACAAGCAGTCTCATATCCCCGCATTCATGCAGCATTACAAAGAACTCAATTTCGACATTGTTGCCGTTTCCGACATCTGGAAAGTACGCAGGAATGAAGGAGTTGACTTCCTTAAAAACAAGTTTCAACACGACATCATTGGATGCAAAAACAATGAAGAACTGTATGCACTCAAAGACATTGATGCAGTAATGATCTCTACGGCGGACTTCCAGCATGCTTTGCATACCATTGAAGCACTGAAAGCCAATAAAGATATCTATGTAGAGAAACCCTTTGCGGAAACCATGGAAGACAACCGCGCAGCGCTAAAGGCGGCAAAGGCTTCCGACAGGATCATCCAGGTTGGATCACAAAGAAGATCAGGAGCAAATTACCATGCAGCAGAAAAATTCATCAAATCCGGACAGTTCGGAGACATCACCATGGTTGAATTGACCTGGAATGTAAACCAGCCTGGAAGATGGCGCAGGCCAGACCTTGTGGCAAAATGCCATGAAGAAGATCTCGACTGGAAGCGCTATTTGATGAACAGGCCCTTTGAAAAGTTCGACCCCCGCAAATACCTTGAATACCGTTTGTTCTGGCCCTATTCATCAGGCATGCCTGGTCAATGGATGAGCCATCAAATCGATACGGTACATTGGTTTACTGGCCTATCCCACCCAAGAAGTGTGGTGGCCAACGGAGGCGTTTACCAGTGGAAGGATGGCAGAAGAAACTGGGATACCACTACTGCTGTATTCGATTATGGCCCGATGGATGACCTTTCCAAAGGATTCCAGGTTGTCTTCATGTCCAGGATGCACAATGGTGATGACAATGCCAGTGAAGTCTATTACAGCGTTGGTGGCGAGCTCAACCTCATCAACAACAAAGTATCCCCCAAAGGTGGACTCACTGAAAGATTTGCCAAGCCAATGGGCATGAAGCCAGTACTTCTTCCTGAGATGAACCTCACAGAGAAGGTTGTTAAGGTTGAATCGGGTGCCAATACCGGAGGAGATCCCCTTACATCCGCACACGTGCGCAACTGGATGGAATGCATCAGGAGCAGAAAGCAAACCAATGCCCCTGTTGAAGCGGGATACACCCACTCTATTGCTACCATCATGTCCAATGCGGCAGCAAGAACGGGAGAAAAAGTAACCTTCGATGAAAAGACCCAAGAAGTAATGGCTGGTGGAAAAATCTTTAAGTACTAAACATCCACAGGCTGGAAGTATTATAACGGCGGCCGCTCTTGTGGCCGCCAATTTTTTCTATGGCACCAATGTAATTGCCGTAAAACAGATTGCGCCCCATCATATACAGGCATTGGGGATTTCGTTTTCCAGGATATTCTT
>CANEWJ010000206.1 GCA_947442625.1 Chitinophagaceae bacterium | reverse complement strand
TGAAGCCAATTGTATTTTATGGTACATCTATTGTTCATGGAATTGCAGCATCTAGACCCGGGATGACTTATCCAGCCTTAATTTGTCGGCATCTTGATCGCCCCATGATCAATTTAGGTTTCGCTGGTAATGCAGTCTGTGAACCAGAAATGGCTTCACTTCTAGCGGAGCTCGATCCAGCTGTTTATGTCATCGATCCACTTCCCAATATGACTGCTCAGATGGTCAAGGAACGAACCGGCAATCTTATTGCAACCATTCGGGAAGCCCATCCAAAAACGCCCATTATAATGGTAGAGAACACCGAGATGGGTGATGCACCAACAAATCCAAACCGCCGAAATGGATACGCCGCTGCGAACCTTGAATTGCGCAACATCTATGAGCAGCGACTAAAAGAGGGCGATCGAAAATTATATTACATCCATGGGGATAAATTATTGGGAACTGATGGCGAAGGAACGGTGGATCGCGTACACCCTACAGACCTAGGCTTTATGCGGATGATAAAAATCATTGAACCAGTTGTCAAAAGGGCATTAAAAAGAAATTAATTTTTAATCTTTTAACTTAGTTAGCGATGAAGAAAATTTTAACTGGAATGAGTCTGGTGATGATGGGCTTTGCATCGAGCCAAGCAGAGGTCCTGCCGCCTAAATCGACACCGAATATTATCATTATCTTGGCTGATGATTTGGGGTATGGCGACCTAAACTGTTATGGAGCCACCCGTTACAATACACCGAATCTCGACAAACTTGCTTCCGATGGTGTACGATTTACAAATTTTTATGTTTCGCAAGCTGTTTGTAGCGCATCAAGAGCTGCACTGCTAACGGGTTGTTACTCCAATAGAGTTGGCATTGCAGGTGCACTGGCGCCAAAATCGAATATTGGGCTTAATCCAGATGAAGAGATCATCCCTGAGATCCTTAAAAAGAGAGGATATGCTAGCGCGATATTTGGTAAATGGCATCTTGGCGACAATCAAAAATTCCTTCCTCTACAGCAAGGGTTTGATGAGTATTTTGGATTGCCCTATTCAAATGATATGTGGGGATATACCATACAAGGAGTGCATAAAAATCCGAATTATCCACCCCTTATGCTTATCGAGGGCAGCACGCCGGTTCAAGAGATCAAAACCATGGATGAGCAGGCCCAGCTAACAACCAAGTATACTGAACATGCTGTGGCCTTTATCGAAAAGCATAAGAAACAGCCCTTTTTCCTCTATATGCCACAATCTATGCCGCATGTGCCGATTGCTGCATCTGAGAAATTCAAAGGGAAAAGTGAGCAAGGGGTTTTTGGTGATGTGTTAATGGAAATCGATTGGTCTGTTGGCGAAGTGATGAAAGCACTAGAAAAAAATGGATTGACAAAAAATACCATAATCATCTTTACCTCCGACAATGGGCCATGGCTTAATTTTGGCAACCATGCAGGATCAGCTGGTGGATTGCGTGAAGGGAAAGGGACCAGCTGGGATGGCGGACAGAAAGTGCCTTGTATCATGAGATGGCCAGGACAAATACCGGCAGGTACCGTATGCAATCGTATCGCCTCAACCATTGATATTTTACCGACATTGGCCACGATTACAAAAGCTTCAATGCCTACTAAAAAGATTGATGGAGTAAATATCTTACCCCTGATGATGGGCGATAAAGAGGCCAACCCACGTGAAGTCTTCTTGTATTATTTTCATGCAGGCTGGCTGGAAGGAGTGCGGAAAAATCAGTGGAAGTTGGTTCTTCCGCATAAATCGCAAACCTACGAGGGCGTAATTCTTGGTAAGGATGGTTCCGGTGGACCCAGCCGACAAGGTGTTATGGTGCCTTTAGCGCTGTATGATCTTCGCAGAGATCCGGGAGAACGGTATGATGTGCAAGAGCAAAACCCTGAAGTAGTAGCCGAACTATTAAAAATTGCAGACGAGGCGCGCAAAGATTTAGGTGATGGTATTAATGATATCAAAGGAGCAAATGTCAGGGAGCCAGGGAAGGTGAAATAATCGACAGCATGCTTTATGGTATAGTAAGCCGGCGAGTGAATGGACGCAAGCCTTGCCGCTCGGAGATGGAAGAATTGGAGCTGTATTCAATCACATTAAATTAAAACAGCGATTAAAAATGAAAGATATCTTTAAACGATTGGCCCTTGGAGTGCTGCTATTTGCCTCATCAGGAAGTTTTGGCCAAGCGTTTTCGAAGTCTGCAAAGCCAAATATTTTATTTATCCTGGCCGATGATCAGACTTTTGAAACATTAGGGGCACTAAATAATCCGGAGATCCACACGCCCAACCTTGACAAACTAATCAAGCAAGGGACCTGCTTTACGCAAGCCTATATTCAAGGTTCATGGCAACCAGCAGTGTGTGTCGCAAGTCGAGCTTCATTGATTACAGGCAGTTACGTTTGGAAGGCGGCCCAATATTCGGGGAAGGCAAATAACGCTGATAAGAATGCACCAAAGAATATGCCCCAATATACCGTCAAGAGAACCACTCCAGCTGGCTATTGGCCTACCTATATGAAAGCTGCGGGTTACGAAACGTACATGGCCGGGAAATGGCATATTGAAAAGAAACCTGAGACAGTTTTCGACCATCTGGGTACTATAAGAGGAGGTATGCCTTCGCAATCAGAAGAGTGTTACGACAGAAAATTTATCGAAAAAACACCCGATAACTGGAAGCCTTATGATACATCTTTTGGTGGCCATTGGCAAGGGGGAAAACATTGGAGTGAAGTACTTTGTGATGAAACCTTAGGATTCCTGGAGCAGTCGAAGAAGAGTAAGAATCCCTTTTTTATGTATATCGCATTTAGTGCACCACACGATCCCCGTCAATCGCCTAAGAAGTATGTAGATATGTATGGGCTTGATAAGATTTCAATACCAGAAAGTTACATGCCATCCTATCCTTATTGTGAAGAGATTGGCGCTGGAAAAAGTTTGCGCGATGAACGACTGGCACCTTTCCCGCGATCGGAATATGCTGTAAAAGTTACGCGTCAAGAGTATTATGCAATTGTATCCCATCTGGATGATCAGATTGGGCGAATCATTGCCGCATTAAAAGCCACGGGTCAGGATAAAAATACCTATATCATCTTTTCTGCAGACAATGGACTCGCCGTTGGAGATCACGGATTTATGGGGAAGCAAAACATGTATGATAGAAGCATGAGAATTCCCCTCATCATGGTTGGTCCGC
>CANEWJ010000205.1 GCA_947442625.1 Chitinophagaceae bacterium | reverse complement strand
TGAGTGCACAATATTCATTGGTCAAGGCAGCAAAGGAAATCCTTGCCATGGGTCCCAAATACTTGGTCGTAAAAAAAGGTGAGCATGGTGCCTTGTTGTTCCATGAAGACAAGGTCTTTTTTGCTCCTGCCCTTCCTTTGGAAGAAGTGTTTGATCCAACCGGAGCAGGGGATACTTTCGCAGGGGGATTCGTAGGCCATATCGCCAGAACCAAAGACATCTCTTTTGAAAACATGAAAACGGCCATCATCATCGGCTCCGCGATGGCTTCATTTTGTGTAGAAAAATTTGGAACCACCCGGATGAGAGAAATCACCAAAGAGGACATCAATGCCAGGATCAGGCAGTTTGTAGACCTGGTGAATTTTGACATCAACATCATCTGATCCATTGTGGTCAGAAGCGGATGCCAATGACTCTCTTGAGCCGCTGTGTTTTACCAGACAAATTGAATGTTTCAATCAATACAACATAGATTCCCTCCGGGAGTCTATTGTTTTTTGCATCAAATCCATTCCAGCTGAAACTGCCTGCTGTTCCACAGAGCTTGTTGTCAATGATCTTTGCAACCAGTTGGCCATTTTGGTTGAAAACATAGGCAGACAAAAGGTTTCCCGTTTCCTTGAACTCGTATTGGATGTTGAGTAAATCATCCAGGCCATCATTGTCTGGGCTGATCAAGGCCGGGATCAGCCTGATGTTGGTATTGTCTGCGCTGTCTAATTTCATGAACTGAGAGTTGGCCCAACCCGGCGTAGCATGATTGACATCAGATGATGCCGAATGCCAATTGCCCGTTGCAGATGAAGGAGACCGGGGATCAACCCTTTCCAAAGAAACTGCTGTTTTTACAGGCAACAGTGGATAGTGCATATCATCCGTATAGTTGAGCTCATCAATTACCTTTCCCTGTTTGTTCATCACCAGGCAATTTCCCCTGTCATCGGGTAAGCTGGGCAAAGATTTTACGCGGATCATTTTTTGCCTGTTGCTCTTGGGCCATTGCCGTTTTATAAAACCAGTATCTACAGACAATACAAGAAAATCTCCTGGAAAAAGATGATGGTCTTTGTCAGTCACCATTACTGCATTACCAATAATACCACCTGTATTTCTTGCGCCAATCAGCAGATCCCTGACATTGATCAGCGCGTTTGAGGAATTATGGAGTTCAATGAAATCGGAGCCACCGGTTGGTGGATCAAACAAGACCTCATTGATGACGAGGTCTCCAGTTTCAGGTGCTTTTGGCAGCCCGGTCCTGATCTCAAGGCTGTCAAGTTTGTTGTTGTTGCAACCCTTGATGGGAGAGGCTTTCAAGACATACATCCGGTTTTTGTCAAGGGCTTGTTGCAGCGAAATTTCAATGCTGTTGAACAGCGGCGGAACGGCCTTTGCAACCATGACAATGTTGTTCCATCCTGCCAGTTGATAATGCGAGGCAATAGACAGCGATAAACTGTCTGCCCCATGGTTGAGTGTCAGCAACAAAAGCTTTTCGTTGATGGCCGTGCATTGCAGGGCTTGCAGCTTGTCGTCAATATAAATTTTTTTGTAGATACTGTTTTCTGTTCCTGGTGTTCCGCCTTTGTTGTTGGTGCTTGCCCGCCAGTTGAGCCCATGGCAGGGCATGCGAGGATCCATCATTTCAAGCGACCATCCGCCAGCTGATTGTATGGCATTTCCATAACTGTTGATGTCGTAGGAGACTGCGTGAATGGTCTTTCCGTCTGGTGCACTGAGGCTGAGCAGGTCACCATCATTGGTCAATGCAGGAAAGGAAGTCAACCCCAGTGTTTTTGAAGGTGCATTGAAAAAAACCGCCTGTGATTTTGAGCAGAGGATCACCAAGCTGTCTGGTGCAAGCAAATAATTGATCCCTACGGTGGCCATTGTAGTGCCATTGTCAATGCGCCATTTGAACAGGTTGATGGTTGAGGATGAATTGTTCCTGAGCTCGATGTATTCTGCATTGGGAAGTCCAATGACCGGCGAAGGATCGGCCATGATTTCATTGATCACCACTGCATACCGCTCTATTTGTGCATGGCAGTCGTTGCCCATCACCATCCCAAAAAAAATCATCCAACTCCATTTCATTCAACAAAAATATTTTCAACCGCAGCCTCTAAAAAGGTGAAAACAACATTTATTTGGCAGAAAAATCTTTCGTAATTAGCTTTGTCTCCGCAACATGCTTCAAAATAAACACATAAAAAAGAACAAGAAACAGTCCCATAGGGAAGGTTAGTTCCATTTGTGTGTATCAAATATGTAACAGCCTTCCAGATTTGGGAGGCTTTTTTTTAACCAAACCCGAAAGGGAAAAATTAGACAATATGAAAGTTGCAGTCGTTGGTGCAACCGGCTTGGTGGGCACAAAAATGTTACAGGTCCTTGAAGAGAGAGGCTTCCCTGTTACCGAACTCATTCCAGTGGCTTCAGAAAGATCTGTGGGCAAAGAAGTGACGTTCAAGGGTAAACAGCATACAGTGGTTGGCATGCAGACCGCCATCGACCTAAAGCCCGCTGTTGCACTTTTCTCAGCAGGTGGTGGAACCTCTACAGAATGGGCTCCAGCCTTCGCTGCTGCCGGCATTACGGTCATCGATAATTCTTCTGCCTGGCGCATGGACCCTACCAAAAAACTGGTGGTTCCTGAAATCAATGCAGATGCCTTGACCGCAGAAGACAAGATCATTGCCAATCCCAACTGCTCTACCATTCAAATGGTGGTGGCCCTTGCACCCTTGCACAAAAAATACAAAAGCAAACGCATTGTGGTCAGCACCTACCAGAGTGTTACTGGAACTGGCGTGAAAGCTGTTACACAGTTGATGAACGAACGCAACGGCATCGAAGGGGAGATGGCGTATAAATATCCCATTGATCTCAATGTTATTCCACAGATTGATGTTTTCCTTGACAATGGATATACCAAGGAAGAAATGAAAATGGTGTTGGAAACCAAAAAAATCATGCGCGATGACAGCATCCGCGTAACCTCAACCACCGTAAGGATTCCAGTAATGGGCGGACACAGTGAAAGCGTGAACATTGAGTTTGAAGAGGAGTTTGACCTGGATGAGGTGAAGCGTATTTTGGCAGATGCGCCTGGCATCATTGTGGTAGACGATCCTGCAACCCAGCAATATCCCATGCCCATGGATGCACATGAAAAAGATGAGGTTTTTGTTGGAAGGATTCGCCGCGATGAAACCCAGCCCAAGACCCTCAACATGT
>CANEWJ010000204.1 GCA_947442625.1 Chitinophagaceae bacterium | reverse complement strand
CTGGAACAAATCCCATATTGGTGGTTACGAAATGGATTTGAAAGACCCTTCAACCATGGATTCAACGGCTGCGGGGGTTTTCAATTTCATACCAACAGGCTGGAATGCACTCACTTTGAAAGAAATTTCACCTGAAATATTTGATTGGCTCAACCTTCAGAACACCAACAAGTACATCTTAATCACCGTCATGACCATCATTGCTGTAATCAATCTTATTACCTGCCTGATCATCCTGCTGTTGGAAAGAACCCCCATGATTGCCCTGTTAAAAGCACTTGGTACCCGGGACGGAATCATTCAAAGAATCTTTATCATCTATGGATCTTGGATTGCTGGAATAGGCATCCTTTTGGGAACAATCATCGGTCTTTCCCTCTGCTATCTGCAACAGTATGGGGAACTGATCAAGCTCAATGAAGAGGCTTATTACGTGAGGGTTGCACCTGTGGCCATTGATTATGGACAGGTGATCATGATTATGGCAGGCACTTTTGTCATTTCCATGTTGATCCTCATTCTTCCTTCCATGATCAGCAGAAAAATCAATCCTTCAAGAGCCCTGCAATTCAAATAATCAATGTGTCATGGCTGATAGAATGACTGCTGTTGCCACACCGGCATTCAAAGATTCAGCTTTTCCTTTTCTGGGGATGGTGATGGCCTTTGTTGCAAATGCCCTGAGTGCCGAAGAAAGGCCCTTTGATTCATTTCCGATCAATAGCATGCAAGGCATTTCAAAGGCTGCCTGTCCGATGGACTCACCATCCAGCACAGCTGCATAAACCGGCATATCAGGCATCTGGGAGAGAAATTCCTCGAGTGCTGTATAGTAAATGGTGGGCCGCAAGAGGCTGCCCTTTGCGGATTGTACAACTTTTGGATTGTATGCATCTACCGTATCGTTGGAACAGATGATATTTTCAACGCCAAACCAATCGCAGGATCGGATGATGGTACCCAAATTTCCCGGATCCTGGACCTGATCGAGCACCACGGTTATGCCTTTTGGCACAAAACCTGAAATTGTAGGCTGGGGAATCTGAACCAGTGCGAGGACTTCGTTGGGTGTTTGCAATGATGAGATCTTGTTCAATTCAAAGTCTTCCAGCACTTGCACATCGATCGCAGGAGGCAGGGATGATGCATGTTGCCTTATCCAGGCTTCAATGGCAAAAATCTTTTTGATGACAGCAGGCTTTTCCTCCATCAGCGCTTCAACCATCTTCACGCCTTCCACAACAAAGAGCCCCTCTTCTTCCCTGAATTTTTTATGGGCTAAACTTTGAATATATTTGACTTCCGCTTTAGCGATCATCTTGTTTCATTTTAAACACAGTCCTGTTGATTCGATTACTCCAATATTTCATTACAATGCTGACAGTTCTTGTGCTGACAGGAACTTCCTGTACCGTTGTGAGGCAATATCCGGAAAACAGGCCTTTCCATTTCGAAAATAACATAAAAATTGAAGCCAATCTTTCAAGGGATGAAAAGGCTGATATAAAAAACAGGCTCCTCGCCCAAATTGATGATAGTGCCCAGATCAGGGTGGCATCAAAAATTCCATGGCCTTCGTTTCCGTTTTTCATTCCGGTTTCGGTCATGCAAAATCCCACGATTTTCACTGAATCGCCTTTAAAGCAATCGGTATTCAACATGAAAAACCTGATGAGCAGTATTGGTTTCAGGAGAGCTGAGATCAGCTTTGATACTACCGTAATCATCAAGAAGAAAAAACAGCAAAGGACGGTATCCAATTTTACAGTTGTTGCAGGCCCTAGGTATAGTTTTGACACGGTCATTTATGCTTTTCCTGATTCAACATTACAGGCCTTAGCAAGTGAGTCAGCGAAAACAGCATTCCTCAAAAAAGGATCAGCATTTGACTATGCCGCAATTGATCAGGAAATCAGCAGGCTGACGGATATTTTTCAGAACCAAGGGTACCAAAAAATATCCAAAGAAGACATCATCGCTGAAATTGACACCAATTATACCGAACTGCTTGATGCTACCCTTGATCCTTTCGAATATGCTTCCAGGTTGGCCAAAGCATCTATCAAAGCAAAACAACCAGGCGTTGATCTTTACCTGCGGTTAAGGGCCAACAGAGACTCCAGTCATTTTATTGCCTACACCATTGGTGAATTACTGATCTATCCCGATCAAAAGGCGGAGGATGCAGACTCTATAAAACACAATGACAGTAAGGATTCCAGTGGCATCACCATACACGCACTTCACAATACTTTTGACGACAAATTTATCCGAAGCAATATTTTATTGCAACCCGGAGCCGTTTACAAAAGAGACAATTACAGCAAGACGTTGAACAATTTCAACAAGCTCGGGGCATGGCAGAACATCAATGTGAGCAGTGAAACAAATGAGAAAAAGAGGGAGATCAATTATGTAATGAAACTTCAGCCTGCCAAAAGACAATTTTTCAGCATCGACCTGGAAGGAAGCAGCATCATCAATACCTCACAATTGATTCAGGTAGGCAGTGGACGTGTTGGGTTGGCCACCAACTTCACCTTGAGGAACAGGAACATTGGCAAAAGAGCCATTCAGCTGGAGAACAACCTAAGAACAGGTATTGAGTTCAACAACTTCAAAAAAATCCTTACCGGAGAAGTTACCCTAACCAACAGGCTGACTTTTCCATGGCTTGTGGCACCAGTTGGCAAAAAGCTCAAATCCTATTTTCAGCAAGCAAAGACAATTGCCTCTGCAGACTATTCCTATATTGACAGGTTCCGGTTTTTTCAATTGAAAACATTCAATACATTTTTGGGATACGAATGGAAACCCAGTCCCTACACATCATGGCAGTTCAGGCCCATCAATTTTGAAAATACACGGTTCAAGGCCGACAGTCTTTTTCTGGAATCCATCAGCAGCTTTCCTCTCCTGCTGTATACCTACAACAATGGTTTGATTATTGGCATGAATGCCATGTTCAACAAAAACCTCACGCCCAACAATACCAAGAAAATCAACCTGCTGAAAATTTATGCAGAAGAAAGTGGTTTGGTTACGGGGGCACTGTTGTACAACCAAACCAAAGAGGGAAAGACCCTCTCTGACCTATTCCGGTTCTTCAAAATGGACATTGAGTTCAAACACATTGTCTCACACAAGAACAGCAGCCTTCATCTCCGTGCTTATGCAGGAGCGGGTTTGGCGCTTACCACAGGGTCTAAAAAAGGTGAGGTAACCCTGCCATTTTTCAAGAGTTTCATTGCAGGCGGCCCCAACAGCATGAGGGGTTGGGCCATCAG
>CANEWJ010000203.1 GCA_947442625.1 Chitinophagaceae bacterium | reverse complement strand
GTACGCAAAAGATCGCTACGTAGACATCATGCCGGAAATTGATGTGCCTGGCCACTCACTTGCAGCCATTGCATCTTATCCCGACCTTTCCTGCACGCCAGGAACCTATAAAGTAAATTCAGGTGATCCATTCATGGATTGGCACAACGACGGGACATTTACCGCACGCATCGACAATACACTTTGCCCTGCAAACGAAAAGGTATATGGCTTTCTCGACAAGGTATTTACAGAAGTGGCTGCCCTTTTCCCTTTTGAATACATCCACATGGGCGGCGATGAATGTGCAAAAAACTTCTGGGAGAAAAGTGCTGAAGTAAAGGCGCTGATGCAAAGGGAGAAGCTGAAGGACATGCACGAGGTTCAAAGCTATTTTGTGGGAAGGGTTTCAAAAATAGTTGGCGCCAAAGGGAAGAAGATGATGGGCTGGGACGAGATCCTCGAAGGAGGGCTGGTCAAAGACGCATCTGTCATGAGCTGGAGGGGAATGAAGGGTGGAATTGAAGCAGCCAAAATGGGACACGAAGTGGTGATGACACCTACAACCCATGCATATTTTGATTACATGCAGGGCGATGCTGCCATTGAGCCTCCTGTTTATGCATCCCTGCGGTTGAAGAAAACATACGAGTTTGAGCCTTTGCCAGAAGGGGTTGATCCCAAACTGATCAAAGGCGGACAGGCCAATTTATGGACCGAACAAATTTACAATACCCGCCACATGCAGTACATGCTCTGGCCCAGGGCCATGGCCATTGCTGAAGCTGTATGGTCTCCCAAGCAGGCACGCAATTGGAATAATTTTGTAGGCAGGGTAGAAGATCATTTTGGTCGCTTCCAGCAGGCTGATAGGAAATATGCTCCCAGTATGTATGATCCTTCGGTGAAGGTCACCAAAGATGCAAAAGGCAACCTGCTCTTGGATTTTGAAACTGAAGTTGATGGCCTGACGGTTCATTATAGTTTCGACAATTCTTTTCCTGATTACCATTATCCTGCTTACGGCCGCACTCCAATTGAAATGCCGGTTGATGCAGCACCCCTCAAAGTAGTGACTTACCGCGCCGGAAAGCAGGTGGGCAGGATGATGACGATCAGTGTGGAGGATTTGAGGAAGAGGGTGAAATGAGGGTAGAGGTTGAGAGAAGTTTTGAGAGGTTGAAGAAGGTTGAAGGAGTTGAAGGGGGTGAAGAAGTTGAAGGTATAGGGGTTTAGTGGAATGAGGGTTAAAAATAATTTTATGTCAGAACAAAAAATAAGATGGGGTATTCTTGCCTGTGGGCGGATTGCAAGAAAATTTGCAGCAGATCTTCAGCTCGTTGAGGGTGCTGAATTGGTGGCTGTTGCATCGCGCAGCATTGAAAGGGCCAGGGAATTTGCAGCTGATTTTCCTGCAGAGCATGTCCTGGGTTCATACGAAGCACTGGTGGCATTGGAAGATATTGACATTATTTATGTTGCAAGCCCGCACAGCCATCACTATGAACATACTTTGCTTTGTTTGAACAATGGTAAAGCTGTTTTTTGTGAGAAGGCTTTTGCCATCACCAGTCAACAGGCCATTGAGATGGTCAACCTCGCCCGGCGCAAAAAATTATTTTTGATGGAGGCCCTATGGACAAGATTCCTGCCTCATTATACCAAGGTCAGGGAAATGATTGATGCTGGAATGATTGGGGACTTGAAAGGGGTAGTCGCCAATTTTGGATTTCTATCAGCACAGGGTCCAGACCAGCGGCATTTCAACCCAGCATTGGGCGGTGGCAGTTTGTTTGACATAGGCATCTACAATGTTTTTCTCGCACAATCAATATTCGGCAAACCCGATGAAGTTATTGCATCAATGACTCCCGCTTCAACCGGCGTCGATGAACAATGCGCCATCATATTTAAATACAGGAATGGCAGAATGGCCAGCCTTTTTTCCTCCTTTGCATCAAACCTTGAAACGGATGCCGATATTTTTGGAACCCAAGGCCGCATCCGCCTGACCAATCGGTTTTACGAACCCACTGCCACCATTCAATATTATCCAGACCAGGTAGACAGCCGAACCCTTGTTCCTGTTGAAAAAGAGCCTGGATGGGGCTATCAGCATGAGATAAGGCATGTGGTTGATTGCCTGAACAAGGGCCTGAAAGAAAGCCCGGTATGGGGTTTGGACGAAACCTTGGCACTAATGGAGACGTTGGATAGTGTGAGGGAGAGCATGCAATTTTTTTACAAAATCCCATAACTGTAAACATTTCTTGAGACAAGATATTGGTTATGGGTGAACAATAAGTTGGTTGTGCATGAAGGTGGGTTAAATTATTGAAAGGGTACATTGATGTATCGGGTAAAATTCATCAAAGACTAACCCAAAGACTTATAAGCTGGTATATTACTTTTTTATTATCTTTTAACTAACTTTGTTAACAGCTGTTGGGTAAGCACTACCCGCCAGATCTTAGTATACTGAAGAATTGGTGTTGTACCATTGAATTGAGGGAATAGATTGGGTATAAAAAAATTATATCATGGATTTTATCAGCGTAATGGTTGGAGCAATGGCAACACAGTTTCTTCTGATGGGTTTTTATTTTTTTGTTTTTAAAAAAATTGAATTTCTCAATTTGATGTTGTGTGGCGTGTCCATGTTGATTTTTTCTGTGTTTGTAATGTTTCCTGAGATTGTTGAAGTATTGCAGAGATACGGATTATCTTTTACCAGCGAACTGAGGAATGCATTTGTGTTTTTGTCATCAGCTTTTTTCTATGCGTTTGTTCGAAAGTATTTGAGTGAAGAAAACAAACATGCCTTCTTTTGCAAAGTCATGAGATTATTAGCAATCGTATTTTTTATAACTGCGGGGCTCTACGCAGTCAGAAACTTTTTAGGTGAGTCCGCTAAATGGATGGTAGGATTTTTTTACTTTATCTATTTTGCCAACTACCTTATTCAGGCTTATGTGGTCGTTTATCTTCTCTTGATCAGAGATTTTAGGGTCAGGTTAGTCGCCATTGGCACATTGTTTATGTTTGTTGTTATAAAAATCGCATTGATACCCAATTATCGAGCAGAGCAGTTGGATACCAATCTGACGAATGTTTCAATTTTCACTTTGCTTGGCTTGACGGTTAATTTCCTTTTTTTTACATTTTCACTGATTTATGGTTTTTGGATGCGAAGCAAGGAAATTACTCGTCTCGAGTTGGAAAGGACAATGGAACTTTATCAGCAAAGGGTTGATATCAGCAATGATCTCCATGATGATCTTGGCGCCACATTGAGCAGTCTGCACATTTATTCTTCTATTGCAGAGAAATATGTTGAAGAGAATCCGGTTAAAGCAAGAGCAAATCTCAACCTGATTTC
>CANEWJ010000202.1 GCA_947442625.1 Chitinophagaceae bacterium | reverse complement strand
TTTTGCCTTATTGATGGTAACGCTGCTGCCAATTGCCAGTTATTTGTACGTCAGCAGCCTGAGCAAGGACGCCATCAAAATGCCCCGCCGTTATTTTTATGATACCGTTGTGGTTAAAATGGAAAAAGGAAAAAAGGTCAATGATACTGTCTGGCACAAGGTCAGGCCCTTCAAGCTCAAGAACCAGTTTGGAAAAGAAGTGGGCCTGGAAGATTGGGGCGGTAAGATCATCATTGCCGATTTCTTTTTTACATCCTGCCCGTCTATCTGTCCCAAACTTACCCGGAACATGAAAAAGTTGCAGACCGCATTCAAGAAAACCGATTCTCTGGTAAGGTTTGTTTCCTTTACAGTAGACCCGGTAAGGGATACAGTCCAGGCCCTGAAAGCCTATGGCGATAAATTTGGCATCGACCACGATACCTGGTTCATGCTCACAGGAGACAGAAAAGAATTGTACGATATTGCCCTCAACGAATTCAAGGCTTCTATCGCATCCAACGGAAACATCGACACAGGCTTCATCCACACAGACCGTTTCTTTCTGTTGGACAAAGAAAGGGTGGTTAGGGGTTGGTATAGCGGTTTGGACAGCGTCAACCTCGATAAACTCATCAAGGATGTGGTGCTCCTGAACATGGAGCGAGACAAGAAGAAAAAAAGAAATCTCTTCAGAAAATAAAGCATAAAAACCAGAACCATGTTACCTGCAAGCATTCAGAAAAACGACAAGAAAGCCAGCCTGCTCATCATTCTTTTTTCAATCATCGTTTTTGTAGCGGTTGTTTTCCTCTCGAAAATCAAGCTTGAATTGGAACTGCCTTTCAATGTACACCTGTTTGCACAGATCAATGCAGCCATCAATACTGCTGTTTCGTTTTTGTTGCTGGTAGGCCTTCTTGCGGTGAAGAGAGGAAGATATGCCTTGCACAAGAAAGTGATGATGACCGCTATGGTACTTTCCCTCTTGTTCCTGGTCTCCTATATTTGTCATCACCTCTTATCTGATTCAACCGAATTCAGTGGTGAAGGAACCATCCGTTATGTCTATTATTTTATCCTGATCACCCATATCATCCTTGCTGCCATTATCCTTCCCTTTATCCTGTTTACTTCTTACAGGGCATTGGTGGCAGAATGGCCGGCACACAAAAAACTGGCCAGGATCACCTGGCCCATCTGGTTCTATGTGTCTGTAACAGGGGTGATTGTGTACCTCCTGATCAGTCCATATTACGTGTAAGGAAATTCGTTACAATTCTTTTTCAGGATCCCAGTAACACTGGACAAATTCAACAACTTTGTCGTTGATCACGGCTACGCCATCTTTTTCGAGCAGCTCTTGCATGAGCGTTGGTGTTTGAAAATGATGTTTGCCCGTGAGCATACCATTGCGGTTCACCACCCTTTGTGCAGGTATGGGTGGATGTACACCATGTGAGGCATTCATGGCCCAGCCCACCATTCTTGATGAAAGCCCAGATCCAAGGTATTTGGCAATGGCGCCATAGTTGGTTACCCTTCCTTTGGGAATCTGTCGGACAACATCGAAAACGTCTTCAAAAAAATTTCTTGGAGATGAAGGGAGGGCGGCTTTTTTAGTAGGAAGATTTTTTTTCATGCTCCAACCGGCTTCTTAGTTCAGTTCTTTTGGGTTCTGGAACGTTGACATGGTTGTAAGGGCAGTTGAGGCAACCATTTCCGCAACAGTTTCCATTGTCCAGGTGGTATTTGGCAGTGAGCACCATGTACCCTTGTTCATTGTAGTAAAAATGCTCACCCTCTATCAGTTTCTTTTTCATCCTTCAATCCTTCAATTAACGCAGTTTCAATTTCTCTTACCATTGTTGAAAGACGTTCATCCATTGTTGGGTCAAGCGAGCCGGGTATTGCAAATTTCAGGTAATGAATCCTTTTGCTGTTTGCAATGTCAAGCCCTTCGTAATGTGTTTTGATCTGCAGTTCCTGGTTTTGTTTAAGGTCTCTGCTGATATCATCGCTTTCTTCCAACAAAGTCAATCCGTAAAGTTCAATTACCATTTTTGTAAACTGAAACAATACTGGAGAGTCCGTCTTTAGATTGATATAACCACCGGGCTTGAGGATTTGTTGATATTTTCTGAGAAATTCAGGATGGGTCAACCTGCGGTTGGATTTTGAGATGCGCAACTGGGGATCAGGAAAAGGAAGCCAGATCTCATCCACCTCTCCTGCTGCGAAATAATTGTTGATCATGCCGATCTGCGATCGGATGAAGGCAACATTTGTCATTCCTGCCTGCAAAGATTTTTTTGCTCCCACCCAAATGCGGTTGCCTTTTACATCAACGCCAATCAGGTTTTTGTTTGGATACAATGTTGCCAGGCCAATGGAATATTCGCCTTTGCCGCAGGCCAATTCAAGGACGATGGGGTTGGTATTGTTGAACCGTTCTTGCCATTTGCCTGCAGTATTTTCGGGATACTGCAACACGTGGTCGAAGGTGGCAATTTCAGCAAAGCGAATCAGTTTTTTTTGTCCCATAGCAGGCTGTAAAGGTAAAACAGCTTTCTATCAATCGCACCTACTTCTTTTTCAACATTGGTGAAATCACCCGTTTTTAGGGTGAATAATCTCTTCAATTCCTGTTGATTATCCCTTTACAGGCTTTTGGAGGCAATGTAGTTTTACACCGCAGCAGCAAAAAACTGTTGCCTGGCGCGATACCCCGGGCCTATTCTAAAAAACCAATAAAATCAATTGTATGAAAAAAGTGATTCTATCAGTAGCAATGATGTTTGCAGCATTCCTTACACAGGCAGCTGTTGGCAAACAAATGGAAGAGGTAACATTCAAGTCAGGTGAAGAAAAGGTCAGCACTGTTTACAGGGGCGAAGAAGCATCCCCTGGAAAAGAGGCATTGTGCACGATAACAATGAAAGGAAGAATTGATCTTGGGCCCATTGAGGCAGAAGTGAGTTGTACAACTTCAGCAACCACCTGCGAGGCAGCTACTGTAAGCGCCATCGGTTGCCTTTCAGCAGCAATGAGGACGGTGAGAACGGTCATATTATAAACCAAGCCGGGGGTATTGCGCCATTTTTCACTTACAATAAATTACCATGAGAGTATATATTTTGATTTGCTGTGTAGCCATGTTTGGTATTGCACAGGCCCAGACAACCACTATGTTTGTCTACGAAGGAAAATTCAACAGCAGTTTTGGAAGGGCAGACAATTTCAGGCAATTCAAGGGAACCTTGATTGTTTCGGGCGACAGGTCCTTGTTTACCATGAAAGAATCGGGGGTACACCTTGCTTCTGTGCAGGGAAACAATATTGACCTCAGGCCCGACAGCATGTTTACTGTTTTTAAAGATGTTG
>CANEWJ010000201.1 GCA_947442625.1 Chitinophagaceae bacterium | reverse complement strand
CACATCCAGTAAAATCAGGTCATAATATTCCTCCTCCACTTTCTTCAAAGCGAGTGCCCCATTGTTGGCGCAGGTAACTTCATAGCCCTCCAGTTCAAGATTGAGTTTCAGGGCCTCAAGCAGGTTTTCTTCATCTTCCACCAACAATATGGAGGCTTTAGCAGGATTCATCATGATCGGTTTTTGGGTAATATCACCTTGAAAACAGTTCCAACAGGATGATTGTTCTCAATCAAGATAGAACCTTTATGGTCCTCTACAATCTTCGTGCTGAGGTAGAGACCCAAACCTGTTCCTTTTGACTTACGTTTGGACTCATCCCCGACCCGGTAGAATTTTTCAAATACTTTTTGTTTTTCAGCCTCCGGAATTCCTTCTCCCAAATCTGCTACCTTGATAATGGCCTGATGGCCTTGTTCCTCAAGGCTAACAGCAATCTGCATTTCAGGACTAGTATATTTAACAGCATTTTCAATGAGGTTGTTGAGTACAAGCCGAATCAAAAACTCTTCCCCATTCAATAGCACCGCACCCGGAACCTGCAGCAAAAATGATCTTGTCGGGTACCTTTTTTGGAAAGCAACGACTGCAGCAGAAAGCATTTCAGCACAATCAAATTCCTGTTTGGTAAGCTGATACCCGCCGGATTCCAATTGTGAGCTCAACAGGATGTTGTTGCAGAGTGCATCAAGCCTTTCGGTTTCATTGATGGCATCTCCCAGAATTTTTGATTGACGCTCTTCATCCAACTTATGCCTGCGCAAGGTCTCGAGGTTCAACTTGGTAATAGCAATGGGTGTTTTCAATTCATGGGTAACTGCCATCATGAAATTTTTTTGCTGCAGGTGATAGCGGATTTGACGGCGCACCACACTGTACACAAAAACGGCACCCAAAATGGTGATGATGAGAAAAGTAAATCCTTCTCCAATATACTGCTTGGCGTTCCTGTCATGCGCATCCTGCAGCGCTTCAATGGCTCCAGGAACCATGGCGCTGTTCTTATTCGCCTGTTCCAACTGAAAAGCCAGCATCAGGTCGTTCTGTTGATCCAGCTCAATATACCACCATGCCAGGGCGGCGATCAGGTAAACCAGCAATAACCAAAAAACATAATTGATGAACTTAAGCGGTATGCGATCAAAGAACTTACGCATCTTATTTGACTTTTTCCAGGCGAAGGCCAATATTGAAAACATGGTTGAGTGGCTCAATGCGCATGTCATGGTTGATCTGAATGGTATAATTACCAGGCTTGATGAACCTGACCGGATCCTTGTACAGCAAGACCCTGTGATCGAAAATATCATCCATACCTGAACCCAACCAACGGTTGTTGACGGCCAGTGGGATATCAAAACGCTCGCTCCGCACATCTGAATCTCCGGGAAGTTTGCTACTCAACCTGATCCAGACATTGTTGTACGCGTAGGCATCTGCATGCCGAAATAAAAAATAGACAAGATAATTGGCGCTGGTATCCGTGATTTCAACATTGAATTCAGGGGATTCCGCATTGGACCATTCATTGCCTTTCATGAACACGACTTTCTCATACAGACCGGTTTCGGTGCATGAAACAACCGTCAATAAAGAGGCAATGACAATGAGCTGCTTGAATGACATATGGCAAAGTTAGGCATCAATCCATAAATGGCACTGAAAATGCGAAAAGGTTTAAAGCACGTTAAGGATCTGTTCTTTGGCTTTTTCCAGTTCATCTTTCATCTCCACGACTGATTTCTGGATTTCTGAATCGTATGCTTTTGATCCGGTTGTATTGATTTCCCTTCCAATTTCTTGCAGCAGGAATGAGAGCTTTCGGCCTTTTGACAATTCTTGCTCTGCCAACAGGGTCCTGAAATAAACACAGTGGTTGGAAAGCCTAACCTGCTCTTCTGTTAGGTCTATTTTCTCGATGTAGTAAATCAACTCCTGTTCAAACCTGTTCTTGTCTACATTATCCTTCCCAACCTGTTCTTCCAGGAGCTTCAGGATGTTCTCCCTGATCTTCTGTTTTCTCAAAGGCTCGAGGCTGATGACTGTTTGCTGCAAGGTTTCAATATTGGCGATGCGCGACAACAGTTCATTTTCCAATGCCAGCCCTTCGTCTGTCCTGTGCTTGTTGATCATGGCAAGTGCCTCTACAATGGTGGATTTGAATGCATCCCATTCTTCATCAGTGATGGTTTCTGTTGAAGTGGAGACTACTTCTGGCATGCGCAGTATGGATGCCAGCAATTGGCTGTCATCGGCCTCCAGCTTTTCTGCAAGGCCCTTGATCTGGTTGTAATATGATGCTGCAAGATCCAGGTTTACTGAAGTTGGCCTTATGGCGCCGTTCTGCTTGATGATGATGGTGCACTCGATGCTGCCTCTTACCAGCTGTTCAGAAAGCATGTTCCTGATTTCAAACTCATAAGGCTTTAGCTGAACAGGTAATTTGAGCAACAACTCAAATTGTTTTCCATTCAATGAACGCAACTCCACCAAAACTACTTTTTCGTTGATTGCATTTTCTGCCCTGCCGTAACCGGTCATCGATCGTAACATGTAAAATATTTATTGCAATGTAAGAGAATTTTTTGGCTGAAACGTAGGCCTGAAAAGAATTTGCAGAAGAGAAACTGTTTAAATGCACAACGCCCAGTTGGAACCGGGCGCTGTTATATATATGGGTTAATAAGTACGGGAATAAATTCCCTTCACAATATTAAAATTATATTTCATCAACTTAAAATATTTGTTGCATTATTTTATTCACATTTTTTTTCAAGATGTTAATTACTCAACTGCTATCATCTCCTCATCTGATCTTGATTGCAGTGAATGCATAGCATTATCTTTGTTGGAAATTTAGCAACATGAAGTTCCCATCTCCCGTCTCCATCGAGTGGATTGCAACATTGATCAATGCAAGCATTGAAGGAAATACAACAGGATTTGCTACTGGCATCAATGAGATCCACAAGGTGGAAGAAGGTGATCTGGTATTTGTTGATCATCCCAAATATTATAAAAAATGCATTGACTCTGCTGCATCATTCATCATCATCGACCAATCCACAGAATGCCCTGCAGGAAAGACTTTGCTGATCGTTGAGCAACCCTTTGAAGCTTACCTTAGCATCGTTGCACAGTTCCGACCATTTCATGCCGCCACAACATTGATCGACCCCACAGCATCGATTGGAGAAGGCAGTTATGTTGCGCCCAATGCATTCATCGGGCGGCATGTTTCCATTGGAAAAAATTGCACCATTCATCCCAATGTAAGCATCTTGGAACATTGCATCATAGGCGACAATGTTGTTGTACAATCAGGATCAACCATCGGGTCTGATGCGTTTTATTACAATACAAAAAAGAACAGGGATGTCT
>CANEWJ010000200.1 GCA_947442625.1 Chitinophagaceae bacterium | reverse complement strand
TAGGCATTGCCCAAAGAATAATATACCCTTGTTTGGTATGGATTGGTAAACTCATTTGAAGTAGTGGCATAAGATGCCCTGAACTTACCATAAGAAAGGTAAGATGGTTTGTACAACTCAGAGAAAATAAAGCTTGCAGTTACTGAAGGTACAAATGCAGTATTGTTGCCTTCAGGTAGTGTAGAATATGCATCATACCTACCAGTGGTTCCTAACGTGAGGAAGTTGCGGTATGTGAAATCAGCTGTATAGTAGGCAGAGTTTACCTGGGTTTCAGAGAAACCATAGCTTCTGCCAATGTTGATGACGTTGTTGAAACTGTAGAGATAAGGAAGAACAAATGGACTTCCTGATACACCCACTGATTCGAACCTGTTTTTGCGAAGATTGGCACCAATAGCGGCATCAAAACTGATGTCATCATTGATATCCTTGGCTGCACCAATCAAGGCGTCCACGTTCAATTCAGCACGGTCAGACTGGCCCTGGTTGTTCAAGCCACCTCTTCTTCCCTGGGTATAAGCAGTACCCCAAGGCGTAACACTTTTTGTACGATCAAATTGTTGGTCCAGGCCAAGACGAACCTGTGCATACAACCATTTTTCAAAATTGTACTTCAATGTGGTAGCGGTGGTAAAGCGCTTTCTACCAACATTGTTTACAAGCTGGTTTACAACAAACCATGGATTACTAACATACTCATCATCGCTGAATTGAATTTCATCGCCGGTGATCGGATCATATCCTGGGAAAAGTGTCTTTTGATCGATGTTGGTCGCAAGGAAAAGGCCATTGTTGGCATTCAAAGGTCCATCACTCATGTATGGAACATTGCCGGCCATCTGATCAAGATATGAGGCAAACAAAGTTACATTGAGTTTTGGAGTGATGTCTTGGTTGATGTTAAGGTTGACTGTATTTCTCTTCAGGTCAGTTGCACGCATGATGGAATTGCTGTTCAGGTTTGAGAAAGACAACCTGAATGAGCCATTGGCACCACCCTTGGAAAGAGAGACAGTGTTTGTCAGAGAAGGACCTGAACGGTAAAAATTCTTGACATTATCTTTAACGGCACTGTAAGGATAAGTCTTTCCATCAAACTGAATGACAGGAGCACCATCCAGCTTCGCACCCCAGCTGAACCTTCCAGTTTGTCTGGCAAGGGCTGCAGTTGCAGGCTTTTGTCCGCCTACGCCTTGTCCATAAACATATTGAAAATCAGTAAAGTCGATAGCATGTTCTTCCATGTAGTTCATGTTATACTCTACAGAGAAGTCATTTTTCTTGCCTGTTTTTGTTGTAATCAAGATTACACCATTCGAAGCCCTTGCACCATACAGCGCAGATGCTGACTGTCCTTTCAGTACAGTCATGGATTCAACATCGTCAGGGTTGAGGTTACCAATACCATCACCAGCATCACCACCGCCCCACTCACCAGCGCTTCCGCGTTGGGTGTTGTCCATTGGGATACCATTGATAACAAATAAAGGTGCTCCAGAACCATTCATGCTTGGATTTCCCCTCAGAAGGAGTTTGACCGTACCCTGAGGACCAGAATTGGTACCTGCTACTTTCAGGCCGGCTACGCGACCCGCGAGAGAGTTACCCACATTAGTTTCTCTGGCAACACTCAATGCTTCATTGTTGACTGTGGTAACAGCATATCCAAGCTTTCTGGATTGCTTCGATATACCAAGTGCGGTAACAACCACATCTTGCAGTTGGGTTGCATCAGCGGTGAGTGAAACTGCAACGTTTGCTTGTGTTGCGTTTACAGAAACCTCAATAGCATTGAAACCGACAGAGGAAATCTGCAGGACAATGTTGCCTGAGGGGACTTGAAGACTGAAAATGCCATCAGCATTGGTGGTGGTGACGTTGTTGGCACCCTTTACCTTTACTGTAGCAGAAACTACACCCGAATTATCGGGCCCGGTTACCTTACCGGTCAGCTGACGTGTTTGGGCAAAAGTCATAAAACTAAAGCCCACAAGACAGCACATGGTCAGTAGCAATTGTCTCATACTGTTCTTTTTTGGTTTTGAAAAAAATTTAAGGTTAACAAATAAATAATTAACGAAGTTCAAAGATAGTAGATTTTAGATTTTATCCAACTTATATCCTTGATGTAGGAGAAAATCTGAAAAATTATCAAGAAAATCAGTCAAGGTATCCCTAAGGCAAAAAAAACTTCATTTTCGATGCACAGCTCGAAAAATAAAAGCTAAACCATCGATGATATACCCCAAAAAGATACTTTTTGATTAAAAACTGGCCCTTCAAGCGGCAAAAATGAAAAATACTTCTTTAAAACACCAAAATCGATTAGTAAGCCATTGCAAACAACACCCTTTGCTTGCTGGGCTTTCCTGAGAACACGCAGACCCCGTCTTCAGCCTGGTTGTTCAGTGGAATACAACGGATGGTGGCTTTTGCTTCCTCCTTGATTTTATTTTCCGTTTCAGCCGTCCCATCCCAATGTGCTGAGATGAATCCGCCCTTATCATTAAGGACTTGCTTGAACTCCTCCCAATTGTTTACAGGAGTAATATGGGAATCCCTGTATGCCAATGCCCTGTTGTATAGGTTTTGCTGGATGTCTGTCATCAAAAACTTGATGTGCTCAATCAGGTCAGCAGCGGGGATGGATTGTTTTTCCTTGGTATCTCTTCTGGCCACTTCCACCACACCATTTTCAATGTCTTTCTGACCAATCGCTATGCGAACGGGTACCCCCTTGAGTTCGTACTCTGCAAATTTCCATCCTGGTCGGGTGTTCTCTGAATCATCGTATTTCACAGATATGCCGTTGGCTTTCAAGTCTGCGATGATGGCATTCACTTTTTCATCCACCAAGGCTTTCTGCTCTGGCCCTTTATAAATAGGAACGATGACAACCTGCAACGGTGCAATTCTTGGGGGCATGACAAGTCCCTGATCATCACTGTGGGCCATCACCAAAGCTCCAATCAACCGGGTAGAAACACCCCAAGAAGTTGCCCAGACAAATTCTTGTTTGTTTTCCTTGGTGAGAAACTTCACATCAAAGGCTTTGGCGAAATTCTGGCCCAAAAAATGAGAGGTACCGGCCTGCAAGGCCTTGCCATCCTGCATCAGGGCTTCTATACAATAGGTTTCCAAGGCACCGGCAAAACGTTCATTCGGCGTTTTGATGCCCTTGATAACAGGGAGCGCCATATAATTTTCCACGAAATCTCCGTAGACATGCAGCATTTTTTCAGCTTCTCCAATGGCTTCTTCAGCGGTGGCATGGGCAGTATGCCCTTCCTGCCAGAGAAATTCCGCTGTCCTCAAGAACAAACGGGTTCTCATTTCCCACCGAACAACATTGGCCCACTGGTTGATCAGCAGTGGCAAATCACGGTAGGATTGAATCCAGAC
>CANEWJ010000199.1 GCA_947442625.1 Chitinophagaceae bacterium | reverse complement strand
TTAGCTGTAGCGCAAAGTTCAGTGGTCGACCCTGGTCGCCTCTTGCGAGACGGCTCTACACTACGTTTATCCTGTTATCCTCACCCCCGAGACAAGAGGGCATGTCTGCCAAAATTTCATCACCCCACATTGGTTGTGAACTGATGCAAATTTAAGGTAAAGCATATTTTATTGATAATATTTCAACAAATATTTTTTATTTATTGATATTATTCAATAAATTGCACTTATATTTGAAAAGTAATAAAACAGATACCAGATATGGCCACTAAATTAAATCTTGACAAACTGGACCTTCAGATTATTCAAATCATGATGGAAGATGCCGGTATTTCCTATGCAGACCTGGGCAAGCAACTCTTTGTTTCTGGCGGAACCATCCATGTGCGCATCAAGAAACTGCAAGAAATAGGCATCGTAAAAGGCACCAGGCTTAACGTTGACCTAAAGCTTTTGGGCTACGATATTACTGCATTTGTTGGAATCTTTCTTGAAAAAAGTTCTCTTTATGATCAGGTGGCGGAAGACCTGAAGAAGATTCCTGAAATCGTCAGGCTGAATTATACAACTGGTAATTACAGTATGTTTCTTGAAGTGGTAGCCAAAGACATCACGCAATTGCGTTTTGTTTTACATGATCAGTTGCAAAAAATCAAGGGCATTGAACGCACCGAAACATTCATCTCATTGGATGAAAGCTTCAACCGCCACGTTCCGGTCGCAGGCTAATTATCCCTACACCCTTAACCCCCTAAACCCTTAAACCCCTACACCCCTAAACCCTTAAACCACCTCCCTTCCCTTCCAACTATACTTTGAAAACAAGCCAAAGGTTCCGGCCACAACTGTATAGAGTGCATGCAGTGGTTGAAAGGGAATGAACCAGGCAATCAGTACAGACTTGTTGAAGAACCTGGCAATGCGGATCATGAAAGGCAGTTCTACAATCGTTTTCATTAAGGTCAACAAGAGACCATACTTCAGCAGTTGAAAATCAACTATACCCGCTAACAACAAAGACACTACTGCCGCATTCAAAAGATAGACCAGGAGCAGGACTGCTTTGGTAACAAAGCTGCTATAGTTTTTGGCTTTGCTCGACCAGCGAATCCTTTGTTGGACAAACGCAGACCAGGTCGTTGCAGGTTCGGTAACCACAATTCCACCTTCAGAAAAACAGTAAGCAACCCCACCAGGAAAAGCCTTGTCAATCTTTTCCATCAACAGCATGTCATCTCCAGAAGCAATATGATCAATTCCTTCAAAGCCCCTGACTTGCAAAAATGCTTCCTTGGTGTAGAGCAGGTTGGCGCCATTGCACATGTTCAAATATTTGCCACTCACTCCTGCTGCAGTAATCCCTTGCAGGGCCATGAAATCCAGCGACTGAAAGCGCTCTAACAGATTCAACTCCTTCCTGAATTGTACAGGTGCTGCAACAAAAACGGCATCCATTTTTTCCCTGTAGCACAAAAGGGTATTGATCCATTTGTTGGAGTAACTGCAATCTGCATCAGTGGTGATGATGATGGGATGAGAGGCGGCCGCAATCCCTCTGGCAATGGCAGCTTTCTTTCCAAAGGCTTCATCCTTGCCAAGGCTGATTAACTGTATGCCCCTGTCTGCGTAATGCTTTACAATGGCAGCTGTTTGGTCAACCGACTGATCATCCACCACAATGATTTCCATTTGCTCTCTCGGGAAACCCTGTGCCAGCAAGGACTCCAGGCATTTTTCAATGTTCATTTCCTCGTTCCTGGCAGCAATGATGATGCTGGCTTTGTCTGCCGAAACCTTGGTAGCGGTATACCGTTTCAGGAACATCAACTGCCTGTTTGCACGGCGGATGATGAACCGGTAAGGCAGGAGCAGTGCAACAGCTATGATGAAAAAGATGGTCATGGTTTGGCTTTATCAGCGGTTAAATTTCATCAATTCTGCTGTAAAACCATTTTTTCGTTGTCAACATTTGAGAGACCGGGTGAAGCATATAAATTAAAAATGGCGTCTTTCATGATGAAAAACGCCATTTGAAGGGATGCGGCAAACCTTTAGCTGGTCTTTTGCAATCCTGAATAATATTTGCTGATATCAGTTACTCCTTTTTTGATAACATCAGGCGTATTGGACAATGAAAAGTTTTTCCATTGGTCAAAACCCACTTGCACTGGTGTTCTGTCAAATGCAGTGACCAATTCTTTTGTTTCCAATTTGGCGAAAGCAAGACTCGCCGCCATGACCAGGCCGGATACCAGGGTGATGAGTCCCAGCAAGATCCTAAAATCGCGGGCATGCGCCTGTGGATCAATCCTGTTCAAGACCAGTAAAATGATGTAAGCACCGAAGGCGAAGACAATACTGCTGAGCATAATTGTCTTGTTGGCCCCTTTCTTTTCGAAGATCATTTGATTTACATGGTCTATAAACAACACAGATACAAAAAAGAAAACAGGAATGGATCCAACCAGCATGATCATGAAGAGATTGCTGTCTCCCATACCCCTCAAAGCAAGTGAAGCCGCACTGAATGCCAGCAAAAAGGCAAGACAACCCTTGATTAGGTTGTTGACCATGCTTTTGCCAGCCAGATCGCCAAGCAGGAAAAGCATCAGTGGTGCTTGAATGAGAGAAGTCAATACATTCAAGATGGCCATTGGATTTTCAGCGGCAGATGAAAATTTATTGATCAAAGAACTGGAAATAAAAATAAAAAGATATGCAGACGAGATGGCAATGAAACTGTTGTTCGTGGTTTTTTGCATGAAATGAGATTTGTTCGTATACATTGGATTTTAAACGTACTCCCTGTTTAAACGATTTGCCATCGATTCTATTATATTCTTGCCTCAAATCAGTAAAAATTTAGTGAAACTGCTTTTTGAAATGCGTAATTATACGGAAGGGCATGGTAAAAAAACTAACTTAGTGCCATGCGAAAGACGGTTTTTCAGTTTGTGGTTTATCTCTCCATATTTGTAATCGTTCAGGGGCAGCCTGGCTCTCCCAACGGGAAACCAGTGAGGCTTGCAAGGACCACCGGCGTGCTCCCTTTTTTTGAATACGGGCCGGGTGATGACCGGTTGGGCGGGGCCAAGATGACCTATATGGACACGGGTGTTTTGGTGAAAGTGGTGGACAGCCTTAATGCAGACTACATCATCTCGCTTGCTGACAACCTAAAAGCCTTTGTAGCAAAATCAAGCCTGCGTTTTGATTCCTCCTTCAAGTCAAAATCCTATTACCTGAGTGGCAATTGGAAAACATACCGCGATGACAGGTTTGATTATATTACCATCTCCATGCCCGAAAAGCTGCCCTACCGCGGAACCATGCAGGTGAACCCCAACCGGTTGGCCATTGATCTTTTTGGCATCACCTCCAATACCAACTGGATCACCCAGAAAGGAGTGCT
>CANEWJ010000198.1 GCA_947442625.1 Chitinophagaceae bacterium | reverse complement strand
TACGATAACGAAGTCTCCGCAATCAACGTGGGGCGAATAATACGCTTTGTTCTTTCCGCGCAATACTGAAGCAATCTTGCTACAGATTCGTCCCACAGTTTGATTGGTCCCGTCAACAACGTGCCATTTGCGTTGCACGGAAGCTGCATTTGCATGCTTTGTGGTGAAATGTAATTTACTCATGTGTACAATTTTTCGGATTTACATCCGGGTTTAAAAATTTGTCCCCGCCATCCCGGGAAACACCCCCTCTTTCGAAAGGGAGCGCAAAGTTAGCAGAAAGAAGGTTGAAAAACGAACAAAAAAGAATGTTTTTTCAAATGAACCCTTGCAACTAATTGATTTTCAATAAAAATTTAGCTTGTATTTTTTATATCACAAGTAAAAACCAGATAAAATAAGGATGGAGGACTGGTCTACACTCAGAATTGAAGGCCTACAAATGATTTGCGCTTGATCTGCTCATAGGCCTTTCTGTCGAAAGAATACAACTTGCCGGGGCGGTGTCTCACCATTTTTTCCATCTCTTTTTCATCTTTCAACAGGCCTGTTGTAAACAATTTCTTTCTGAAATTCCTCCTGTCAAATGCCACACCCAAGATTTGTTCAAACAGTTGCTGGAGGTCGCGCAGCGAGAACTTCTCTTCCAGCAGATTGAAAATGATGGGCTCTTCCTGGATCTTCCTTTGCAGGGCGGCAACACAAGTATTCAGGATTATCTGGTGATCGAAGGCCATGGTCTTGATATCTGAGACAGCATGCCAGTGCAAAGCATTGTCCAAGGTTTTGAGCTGGTGATCCCTGACATTGACCAGGGCCAGGTAGGCCGTGGTGATCACCCTTCCCGCAGGATGGCGGCTCACAGCACCGAAAGTTTTTACCTGTTCAAGAAACATCCCTGTTAACCCCGTCCTTTCCCGCAATACCCTGTAAGAGGCGTCATCCAGGTCTTCATTTGGCCTGACCAGATCTCCCAACAAGGACCATTGGCCTTTGTAGGCAGGCAGGTCGCTCTCGATAAGCAATACCTTCAGCACATCTTGGTCGTAACCAAAAATCACACAGTCCACTGATAGTGCAAACTGGAAGGAAGGCATCAGTTCAATGGGAGTGGTATTGATATTGGGCTTTCTTGCCTCTTTCATGTTGGGTGAATGATTGGGTTGTAATGACAAAAATAATTTCTATTGGATGGAACAAAAATATATATTTCGGCAGAGATTCCTTTTAACTTAGCCCATCCGATGACAAGCAACAACGAAAATACCCGGTTTTACCAAGACAGAAGCAAGGAACTGGCAGCACAAGCAACCAATCTGTCGTATTTGACAGAAAACATCAGTCTGCTCAGGGATGTGATCCGGTTTCATGAGAACCGTTACTATGTGATGAATGATCCCTTGGTCTCCGACGCTGAGTTTGACCAGTTGTACAAAGCACTTGAAAAGACCGAGGCAGCCAATCCCCAGCTGATTACCACAGACTCTCCTACACAACGGGTCGGTCCTGGCATGACCAAGCAATTCAAGACCGTCCAGCACCTTGTACCGATGTTGTCTTTGGAAAATTCTTATGATGCTGCAGATTTATTGGAGTGGGACCGCAAGGCAAGGGAACTCGCAGGATTGGAGCAGCTTGCCTACTGTGTTGAACCCAAGTTCGATGGTGCCAGCATTTCGCTTGTGTACGAAAACGACTTGTTCTCCCGTGGGGCGACCCGCGGCGATGGTGTGGAAGGTGAAGACATCACCCTCAACTTGAAACAAATCAAGTCTATCCCACTCTCAGCGGCCTTTTCAAAATACGGGATCCAACAGGCAGAGATTCGCGGCGAAGTCTTGATCAACAAGCAGAACTTTCAACAATTCAATGAGCAACTGCTCGAGCAAAACCTTCCTCCGCTGGCCAATCCACGCAATGCTGCCTCTGGCTCACTGCGCTTGAAGGATGCCCGCATGGTAGGCAAAAGAAACCTGGAAGCCTTCATTTACCATATTGCCTACCTCAATGTTACAACAACGCACAAAGAGATACCCTCCCATTCCAAAAGCCTTGAAATGCTGTGGGAACTTGGCTTCCGGAGTCCTGTACATGAAAAAAAGGTTTTCAATGGCATCCAGGGCGTGATTGATTTTTGCAAAGACTTTGAAGCAAAAAGGGATGAACTTCCTTACGAAATAGATGGACTGGTCATCAAGGTCAATGAATTGGCCCTGCAGGAAAAACTGGGCATGACCACCCATCACCCCAGATGGGCCATCGCCTTTAAATTCAAGGCAAGACAGTCTACCAGCAAACTCTTGCAGGTGGGATACCAGGTAGGAAGAACCGGCAGCGTTACACCTGTTGCCAAGATACAGCCCGTGCCGATCGGCGGCGTTACCGTTGCCTCCATCTCTTTGCACAACCAGGATTTCATCAGGGAAAAAGACATCCGCATCGGTGATACCCTGCTGGTTGAACGCGCCGGTGATGTCATCCCCTATATTGTAAAATCATTTCCTGAACTCAGGGATGGCAGTGAAACAGCAATTGTTTTCCCTTCTGCCTGCCCGGTCTGTAACACAGCGCTCGTCAAAACAGAAGACGAAGCCGTTTGGCGATGCCCTAACGATGGCTGCGATGCACAGGTAGTGGAAAGGATGATCCATTTTACCAGCAAGGATGCCATGGACATCAGAGGACTGGGAGATGCCATCATCCGAAAGTTTCATGAATTGGGCTGGCTGAAAGACATTCCATCAATCTACAACCTGCCACTGGACGAGCTGCGTAAAATGGAAGGGTTTGGTGCAAAATCAGTGACCAACATCAGCGAAGCGATCGAGAAATCGAAGACACAGCCCCTGTACCGGTTGATCAATGCCCTTGGTATTCGGTATGTGGGCGAAACAACGGCCAAAACACTTGCCCAGGCTGTATCCCATTTGCTGGACTTGGCAACAATGGACAAAGAATCGCTCCAAAAAATTGACGATGTTGGTGTGAAAGTGGCAGAAAGCATTCAACAATACTTCAGCAACCCCAGCAATGTTGACATGCTGAAAAAATTGGAAGCTGCAGGCTTGCAATTGCAAAGTGTTCATCAGCCCCCGGTTGATGGCAACCTAAAAGGAAAGAGCTTCCTCTTCACCGGCACATTGTATAAAATGAAGCGTTCTGAAGCGGAAGCCCTTGTGGAGGCCAACGGTGGAAAAATACTATCCGGCGTAAGCTCGAAGCTGGATTTCCTGATCGTAGGAGAAGATGCAGGATCCAAGCTGGAAAAAGCAAAGAAGATCGCCTCCATCCAGATCCTGGATGAAGACGGCTTCATTAAATTAATTCACTAGCCAGGAGGTACTCTGCAATCTGCACTGCGTTGGTTGCAGCTCCCTTGCGGAGGTTGTCGCTCACGATCCACATGTTGAGGGTCTTGGGCTGGGTTTCATCGCGGCGAATCCTTCCAACAAAAACCTCATCTTTTTCATGTGCATCCATGGGCATGGGATATTGC
>CANEWJ010000197.1 GCA_947442625.1 Chitinophagaceae bacterium | reverse complement strand
CAAATACATGTCAGGAACTACAAGGATTCCTTTGTTGACAAGGATTTCATCTGCCTCAGGTGTCAATGGTCCATTTGCTGCCTCTCCAACAATCTTTGCCTGAACCCGATCAGCGTTTTCAGCATTGATGACATTCTCGAGTGCTGCAGGAATCAGGATGTCGCATGGAGCTTCCAGCGCATCTGTATTTTTACTGAAATTGGTCGATCCTGGGAAGTTCAGTATTGATCCGGTTTTTTTCCTGTGCTGAAACACGGCCTCAATATCAAGTCCATTTTCATTGTAGATGGATCCCTCATATTCTGCCAAACCAACAACCAACGCGCCACCTTCCTGAAAGAATTTGGCTGAGTGATAACCAACATTTCCAAGTCCTTGTACAATTATTTTTTTCCCAGCAAGTCCTGTTTCCAAGCCAAGTTTGGTCATTACCTCTTGATTGTTGCAGACTTCCCTGATACCAAAGTAAACACCAAGGCCAGTGGCCTCCCTTCTTCCCCTTACCCCGCCCTGTGTTACAGGCTTTCCTGTAACACAACCCAATGCTTCCACTTCGCCCGGGTGCATCGCCATGTAGGTATCCAGGATCCAGGACATTTCCCTTTCTCCTGTACCATAATCGGGGGCTGGAACATCTTCACCTGGACCAATGAATCTTTTTTTGATCAGCTCGCTGGTATACCTTCTTGTGATGCGCTCAAGGTCATAGGCGCTGTACTTTTTAGGATCGATGGTTATTCCACCTTTGGCACCACCAAAAGGCACATTCACAATGGCACATTTGTAGGTCATCAATGCAGAAAGTGCCATCACTTCATCCAGGTTGACCATTTCACTGAACCTGATTCCCCCCTTGCAGGGAAGTTTGTGATGGGAGTGCTGAACCCTGTAGGCCTTGATCACTTCTACCTTGTCACCGATTTTTACCGGGAAATGCATGCGAAGCACGCTGTTGCATTGCTTGATTTGTTCAAGTATGCCTTCGTCAAATTGGGTGTATTGGGCAGCTTTGTCAAAACTCTTGCAAACCGCATCAAAAAAACTGTATTCAGGGTTCATGGCATTTATTTTCGTTGGTTAGAAGACAAAAAGAAAAGGATGATGTTTATGATTCTTTTTCGAGTTTGGAAATTTTGCTGTCCAAGCGAATCAAATAGGCAATCAGTCCGAAGAGGATGGTAAGCACCACGGCTACCACTACATAAATTTTTCCGTTGGATCTCATGAGAGACGCCATCGAATCACTGCTGGCTTCACCTTGTGCCTTGGCTCCAAAGATTCCCATGCTTAATAAAAAAGCAATCAATTTATTTTTCATGCGCAAACCATTTTTGTTCCAGTAAAATTTTGTGTCTGATGTTTAATGTGGCAATCCAGGCACCCAAAAGTGTCCAGCCAATTACTGCTGGATAGAAAACCATTCTCATCCTGGCATCAATATCATTGAAATTCAACGCAGGATTGCCTTCCTGCCCAGGATGCAAACTGGGAAGCAATCTTGGAATGATCCAAATGGAGGGGAAAAGCATGGCATATGCAAAAATATTGTACACGGCACTTACCCTCGCTCTTTGGTCCATATCGGTAATGGAACTTCTCAAAATAAAGTAGGCTCCATAAATCAACAATGCAATGGCCGCACCAATCAATTTGGGTTCTCTCATGATGGAGCCGAAAGAGGCGAATGCAGGATTGTTGGGATCTGCCCAAGTAAAACTTGCCCAGATGGCACCAGTGGCATAGCCCAAAATGCCAAGGTAGGTTCCCACTCCGGCATAAGAAGAAGCTTTGATGTCATGCTCAATCAAACCTGTTCTCAGGTACTTGATGCTTTGGGCAATTGAAATGGAAAAAAGAATCATCATCGCAAACCACATGCACACGTGGTAATAAAGGTTTCTGATGGTCTCTCCCAATTGTGTGAGTTCAGGAACAGGAAGCAAAAGGCCTCCGATTACAGCATATGCAAGCAAAACGATTGCAGTTATTTTCCACCAGGTAAGTCGCATGGCATGGATGTATTGTAAAGCATTGAAGGAACCCTGGGTTCTGTTCAACGGGCATACAACCCGTAGCTTTGATTGACAAAATTAGGTTCTTCGGCTAATCTTTCCATAAAAATGGATATAAAATAACGGCAAGAAAGACAATGAGTATATCAAGGGATACAAGGAGTAGAACCAATTGCTGGGGAACACCATCCCGGAACACCTCAGAAAATGCCGTTTTTGAGAGTCTGACAAGCAAGAGAAGCTGGGGGATGATCAGGGGAAAGCCAAGAATCGCCATCAATGAAGCCTGCTGCATGGCCTTGCTGGCGATGGCAGCCAGCATGGTAAAGACCAATCCCAAGCCCATGGATCCTAAAAGCCCAATAAAAAGAAATTGCAAAAATGATGTTGTGGGGTTGCCCATGAATGCGGTGTAGAGCAATAAGTTGACCAGGTTCATCGCCAGCATCAAGAGTACATTGTAACTGAGTTTGGAGAGGATGAATACAACTGGAGAAGTAATGGAATAAAAATAAAGCATCCGCCCCCTGGCTTCCTGTAAAAAACTTTTTGCTACCGCATTGATGCATATAAAAAGTTGCGTAATCCAAAAAAGGGAGTTCCAAGTATCCGCATCAGGGGAGTCGATGGTCAGGTAAATGACAAATACCGTTGAAGCGATGTACAACACCACACCATAAAGGGTATGCTGCTGCCTCGTCTCCAGCAAGAATTCTTTTTTCAGCAGCGCGGTAAATTGAGTCAGTGCTTCCACAGTATTTGAATTAGGTATTGAAGCAATTCCTGCAACGGGCTTCGTAATGGTCTTTTTCCCCCAAAACTACCTGGTCCGTCTTGGATGAGATCCTGTAGGAGTAACTGGCAATTCCTCCGCACTTGATGCACACGGCATGAAGCTTGGTTACAAAATTGGCCACGGATAACAATGCGGGCATTGGTCCGAAAGGTTTTCCTGTGTAGTCCATGTCTAGGCCGGCCACAATGACACGCTTCCCTGCATTGGCCAGGGTTTCACATACTTGGACGATTCCTGCATCAAAAAACTGGGCTTCGTCAATGCCAACAACATTGAAAGCCTTGGCATGGTTAAGGATCTCTTGGGATTCTTTGAGAGGGGTTGCATTGATGGTATTTTCATCGTGCGAAACAATTTTTCCCGCATGGTATCTGATATCCATTGAGGGTTTGAATATTCCCACATGCATGTTGGCAATTCTGGCGCGCTTTAGCCTCCTGATCAATTCTTCTGTCTTTCCTGAGAACATAGAACCACAGACTACTTCGATCCAGCCTGGTTGTTGACTATGGTTGATTGGTTCTATGAACATGTGTTGTTTTGTTGATCTCTTGGTATCTTTATGAACAAGGAACTGTAAAAATACCATAAAGCGATGGAAAGACTTAAACAATTGACGGAAAAGTTGAATCGGAAGACCCTTGAAGGGGCCTCGAAGGAATCCTTGTTGGAAATTGGCTTTGAAATTATCCGGGAATTGATGCAGTCCGAAAAGCCAGT
>CANEWJ010000196.1 GCA_947442625.1 Chitinophagaceae bacterium | reverse complement strand
TCAGAAGAAATATGTCGATTTTATCACTGCTGGCGGTGGTTCTCTCGTACATAGCAACCCCTGGGGGTTGAAATCACTGGCCTACCCCATCCAGAAGAAGACTACGGGAATCTACTGGGTTATGGAATACGTAGCGCCATCCGACATGAATGAAAAGCTGAAGATTCAGCTCCTGCGTGACGAGCAGGTACTCCGTCACATTGTTATTAAACTCGATAAATACGCCGTCGAGTATAACACAAAAAAGAGAAGTGGTGTATCTACCGGAACCGAAAAAGCAGTGGAGGGCTAAAATCATGGCAAAAGCAAATGAGATCAAGTACCTGACAGCCATTAAAACCGAGAAACCAAGGAAGAAATTCTGTCGTTTTAAGAAATATGGTATCCGTTACATTGATTACAAAGACGGCGAATTCTTAAAGAAATTCCTGAATGAGCAAGGCAAAATGTTGCCGCGTCGCATTACAGGTAACTCTTTGAAGTATCAGCGCAAGGTATCTGAAGCCATCAAGCGTGGTCGTCAGATGGCATTGTTGCCATACGTAACAGATTTATTGAAGTAGAACCTCCAACCTAATCACCAAATGGTGTGACAGTCCCCAAAACGGGATTGGAGTTGGTAAAACTTTTAAAAAAAAGATCATGCAAATTATTTTAATTCAAGACGTAAACAACCTTGGTGGAGCAAACGAAGTGGTAACCGTAAAAAATGGTTATGCACGTAATTTTCTTATCCCACAGAAATTCGCAGTAGAAGCCTCTACTTCAAACCTGAAACAACTTGAGGAGCGCCTCAAGCAAATAAGGAAAAAAGAAGAGAAGATGCTTGCTGAAATCAACAAGGTAATCGCAGCATTGCAGGAAGGTTCTGTAACCATTGGTGCCAAAACCGGCACAACTGGAAAGATCTTTGGTAGTGTTACCACTGTTCAAGTTGCCAAGGCAGTTCGTGAGCAGAAGGGATATGAAATCGATCGCCGTCGCATTCAATTGCTTGATGAAATCAAGGAATTGGGAAGCTACAAGGCCAGGGTTGATTTCGGAAACGGAAACGAAACCGAAATTGCACTTGAAATCGTTGCGGAATAATAGTAACGCACAATTTTATCAAGCCCCCTGTAAACAGGGGGCTTTTTTATTGTATACATTAATGGTATGAGATGTTGTATCCTTCTCTTACTGATTGGTATTTTTTCTTGTCTCAGTCAGCTGAAGGCCCAGGGAGTGGAAACCATGATCAATGACACGGGCTCCATCAAATATATTTGCCATCATGCACTTGAAAAAGAAATCATCCGGTATCAGCACATTGAAAGCATTGGGGGATGGAATAAAATACAATGGAAAAAGAAAACCATACAACTGGGTGACAGCAATGCGTTGGTCAAGCATATAAGAAAACGCTTGTCAATAACTGATGAAACGAAAGCAAAAGATACATCAAGCGTATTTGATAAAAATCTGGAAACGGATATCATTGGATTCCAAAGAAGAAATGGCTTGAATCCTGATGGGAAGGTAGGCGCTGCAACCTTGAATGCTTTGAATATATCCGTGCAGGAAAGAATCAATCAAATTAAAGTGAATATGGAAAGATGCCTTGAGCTGCCTGAAGACTTTGGCAATAAATATATCCTGGTCAATATTCCAGCTTTTGAATTGATCGCCATGAAAAATAATTCACCAGTTTTCAGCAGCAAAATCATCATAGGAAAAGCGTCTGATAAAACAGCAATATTTAAAGGCATAATGCAATACATTGTTTTTGCTCCATATTGGAATATTCCCAAAACCATCATGTATAAAGAGATATTGCCTGCAATAGCAAAACACCCTGGATACCTAGAACAGAACCATATGGAATGGTTTGATGGGAAAATAAGGCAAAGACCAGGCCCTTGGAATGCGCTTGGGGGTGTTAAATTTATCTTTCCGAATGCCTATCACATGTACATGCATGATACGCCGGCCAAAACACTCTTCAATGAACAAACAAGAGCGTTTAGCCATGGTTGTATAAGGATTGAAGAACCCGTAAAAATGGCACTGTTTTTGCTAGATGATCAAAAAGAATGGAACCGGGAAAAGATTAATGAAGCAATGAGTATGGAAAAAGAAACCGTTGTTTTTTTAAAGGGAAAAACAATGGTTTATATACTCTATTTCACGGCATTCATTGATGCACAGGGAAAACTGCATTTTAGGAAAGATATCTATGGAAGGGATCGGCTAGGGATGCTATGAGGGCTCTCATTCACGGATTAAAAAACCGTTAAAATAAGCATTGGCCGTATCAGCAATTGAACCATCCGCTTTAACATAAACAATGTATACACCCAAATCCTTGGATTGATTGGCAAGCAATAAAGAAGATTGAATCCCCATAACCATAAAACCATTATCATAGGCATCTGCAGTGATGGCATCTTTTCCTATGACGGTAACGGAAACAATCCCATTATCTACAGGTAAACCTGTACGCGGGTCGATGATATGACTCCAATATCTGTTACCCAATCTCCGAAATTTTTTCATGCTCCCAGATGTGGTTACCGCTACATTTGACAAACTGATTTTCTTGGTTATAAAGTGATCATCTGTTGCATAAACATCAGATCCTTCTATACCAACGACCCAATCATTTCCAGACAAGTTTTTGCCAGATGAAAATACTTCACCTCCCAATTCAACCATAAAATCTTTAATGCCTTTGTTGCGCAATAATGTAGAAAGTTGGTCTACAGTATAGCCTTGAGCTATGCCATCACAGTCTATCTTGGTATGTGGATTGTCTTTGACCAAACTATCCATAATGATTGACAAATGATCGTGGCCTACAGCCTGGCTTGTTTTTTGTAGCAAGTCCTTGGAGGGAATTGATTTGGGCGTGGCAGCATTGAAACCCCAAAGCAATGAAAATGGTTTTGAGGTTATATCAAAACAACCATGGGTAGCAGCACTTATCAACAAAGAGGCCCGAACTACATTCAATAGATGAAAATCAGCTTTGACACCCCGATTGTCTTGATTAAACTGAGTGATCAATGAAGTTGACTGATAGAGAGAAAGCGATTGATCAATCTCGGAAAATAAATTATCAACCGAATGCTTTTCAATGATGGCAGATGTATTGATGTACTTTATGGTATAGGTAGTTCCTTGTGCCTGACCTGTGATAATAAATAATGATTGTTGGGGATGCCCGTTGATTAAATGAATAAAGCCTGAAGAAGAAATAAGAATGAGGATAAAAAGAAAAATGGTGCTTTTGTTAGACATGAATATAAATGTAAGCTTAATTAACTTTCCTTCTCATTGAACAAAGCAAGGAAAAAATCCTTTAATTTTTGGGCAAAAAAAAGCCCCGATCTTTCGATCAGGGCTCAATAAATATGGCACCTACCTACTCTCCCGGGACGAATCCCAGTACCATCGGCCATGAGGGGCTTAACTGCTCTGTTCGGTATGGGAAGAGGTGAACACCCTCGGCATAAGCACCATAAGAAAATATCCTGGTATTAGCAGGAACAATAATGTCATATTGGGAGTTGTAAACAAAGTAAT
>CANEWJ010000195.1 GCA_947442625.1 Chitinophagaceae bacterium | reverse complement strand
TGAAAACTTTGTGAACAGCTTACAAGGCCGTGTAGCCGGTCTGACCATCAGCCCAACCAGTGGTGCTGCAGGAGCTTCTTCCTCCATCGTTTTGAGGGGATTCAACTCACTTTCCATGAGCAACCAGCCCCTTTTTGTGGTGGATGGTATCGTGGTAGACAACCAGAGTGTTGATGAAACTTCAGATGGTGGTCGTGGTATCGGTCTCGCTTCTGACCGCCCCAACAGAAACAATGACTACCAAAACAGGATTGCGGATATCAATCCAAGTGATATTGAAAACGTAACCATCTTGAAAGGACCTGAAGCCACTGCGCTTTATGGTAGCCAGGCCAGCTCCGGTGCCATCCTGATTACCACCAAAAGGGCCAAAACAAGTAAGTTTCAGATGCAGTATGACAACAGCTTCCGTGTTTCACAGCTTACAAGGTTCCCTGAAACTTTTGATCAATACTCCAATGGTACCAACGGCATCCCTGCAAGCACATTCCGTTATTTTGGTCCAGCTTACGGAGATACCACCCTGCTGTTTGACAACGTGAAATTGTTTTTCCGTCCGGGTATTTCCCAAACCCATAACCTGGGCATGGACTTCGGTATCAAAAATTCGTTCTTCAGGTTGTCTGGATCCATTTTCGACCAGCAAGGTGTTGTTCCCAACAATGACTTCAAGCGCTATAACCTGCGTCTTTCCAACACAACCAAGATTGGAAAGTATATTGAACTCATGCCATCCATATCACTGATCAGGACTGAAAACAACAAGGTATTGAGAAGTGCAGGGGGCTATATGCTGAGTTTGATGATATGGCCGAACAGAAACAACATCCTCAACTTTGAAGATCCTGTAACCGGCGACAAACTGCCTTTGTTCAGCAGCAATCCCAATGCAGACTTTGACAATCCTTTCTTCAATGTGTACAACAACGTTGGAAAGGATATTACCATGCGCGCCACCACATCATTGGGTATCAACATCAACCCAACGAGCTGGCTGTCTGTTCAAGGCCGTTTCGGATACGATGCCTACAATATCGACGGATATACCAGGTTCCATCCAAAAAGTTTTTATGTAAGCTCGGCCATCCAAGGTACGCTTGACAATTTCTGGAGAAAATATGCAGGCTACAACCATACCATCACTGCCACTGCAAAGAAAAAAGTGGGTGACTTCAGCTTCAGGGGCATGGTAGGAACCATGTGGCAGGATTACAAAACTCAAATGTATGCCATCACGGGAAATACACTTTCTTCAACAGAAAGCTTCGACAGCAGCATCACTGCGCCCAATTCAAGGGTGAGGTTGTTGAGGAACTATTTTGGTGAATACAACAGACAGGTCCTGCGTCAGTTTGCTTATTTTGGAGAGGCTGCTGTAAGCTACAAAAACATGTTGTTCCTGAACTATACCCATCGCTTTGAGTCAGCATCGACCCTGCCTGCCAAAAACAGGAATTATAACTACCCTGGTGGTAGCCTTAGCATCATCGCCAGCGACCTGATCAAGCCGTTGAAAAACAGCGATGTCATCAGCTACTGGAAAATCAGGACTTCCCTGGCCGGAACCGCCCGTCTGAATACCCCTTATTCAACACAGTCTGTTTTTGTGAACAATTTTGCCAGTGGCGGTGGTTTCTCCTATGGCTTTACCAACGCCAATGAGGAACTGGCGCCAGAGAGACAAAGCACGTATGAACTGGGTACAGAGCTCCGCCTCTTCAGGAACAAACTCAACCTGGAAGCAACCTATTACAATACCCTCAACAAGGGCCAGATCATTGAGAACTTCCGCCTCAGCTATGGCACAGGTTTTGTGTTGAATACGCAAAATGCGGCCAGCACAAGAAACCAGGGAGTAGAAATCACCCTTGGATCCAACGTGATCAACAAGGCCAAGTTTGGATGGAATTTCCAGATGAACTTCAACAAGATGTGGAACGAGGTGATTGACATGCCTAAAAACGTTTCAGAATACTATATCGCCGATACCTGGCTTTATGGAAATGCAAGGGGCGGTCTGGTATTTGGTGGACCCACAACCTCCATCACCGGATTTGGCTATGAAAGGAACCTCAATGGGGATGTGCTCATCAACCCTACCAATGGACTACCGGTAGTTGAACAATTGTTCAAAATCCGTGGCGACAGGAATCCTGATTTCACCCTGGGCATCAACAATTCCTTCCGCTTGAACAGGTTCAGGTTGAATTTCCTCTGGGATATCAAAGTGGGCGGAGACATCTTCAATGGTACACACAGGTTCCTCACCGGTGCAGGAAAAAGCCCACTTACTGCAGACAGGTTCACCCCACGCGTCGTCAAGGGTGTGTTGAAGGACGGAAGGGAAAACACCAATCCAACACCGAATACGATTGTCGTTGTTCCAGCCTTGAACGATGCCTACTATACCAACATGCCGGAAGAGGATTTCATCGAGAAGAACGTAAACTGGCTTCGCCTGCGTGACCTGACATTTGCGTATGCATTGCCCAAGAATCCATTCAGGGACCTTCCTGGTATCAAAACACTTGAGGTTTTCCTCACCGTGAATGACCTTGTACTCATTACCAATTATACAGGAGCAGATCCTGCTGTCAATGGTAATACGGCAGGGTCAAGAGGCGTTGGTGGTTTTGGTTTTGACTATGGAACCATGCCAGCACCAGTAAGTTTCAACTTCGGTTTGAAGACATCATTTTAATCAAAAGGAAAAATCAGCTCATGAAAAAGAATATCATATTTTACCTGACCTCAATAGCCCTGGTCTTTTCGTTCTCAAGTTGTGAAAAGAAGATTGATGAGGCATTTGCCAATCCAAACGCTACTGTAAGGGTTCCAGTTGAAACCCTGTTGCCCGGCATCATCGGAAACTTTGTAGGCAGCTCTGCTGCTGCAGGTAGTGCTTATGGCCTGGCGAATGATGGCGTAAACATAGCACGCTATGTACAATACTTTGCCACCAACAGTGCTGGCAACACATTTGACCAAATGGCAGGTGCAACTGGTGCAAGTGACGTACTTGGATCTGTTTGGGCCATGCACTATTTTGGAATGGGTGAGAACCTGAACAAAATGGTAAGATGGGGAGTTGAAGAAAAGAAGTGGGATTATGTAGGTGTGGGTTATGCCATCAGGGCATTCAGCTGGCTGGCCCTGACCAACATGTATGGAGAGGTGATCTTGCGTGAAGCCTTTCGCCCTGAGCAACTTGTTTTCAATTATGATGAACAAAAAGATGTCTACGATACAGTAAGGGCTATAGGCAGACTGGCATTGGATTATCTCAACAAGACTGGAGACAATGCAAGCCAGGCCAACCTCGCCAAAGGAGATGCCTATTTTTACAATGGAGACGTAAACAAATGGAAAAAGTTTGTTTACACCGTCATGGCCAGGTCATTCAATCACCTCAGCAACAAGGCTGAGTACAAGCCAGATTCAGTGATCAAATATGCTTTGTTGGGAATCAATACCAACACGGACAATGCAACAGTAAAATTTGCCAATACAGGCATTACCGGTACTTCCAATTTTTATGGTCCTTTCAGGAATAACGTAGGGGCATTGCGCCAAACAGAATACATTGCCAACCTGATGAACGGATTGAATTCCCGTTTTACGGGTGTTACAGATCCCAGATCTTTCTATAT
>CANEWJ010000194.1 GCA_947442625.1 Chitinophagaceae bacterium | reverse complement strand
AACAATCCTGCTGGCTTCATCAAATAAAATCAAGAGAACATGAAAAAAATCATATCATCATTGTTTTACACAGCCCTGGTTGCTATAGCCATGAGCTCGTGCCAAAAAGGTGAAGTTGTTCAGGATGTCAATTCCCTCAGCATTGGTTCTTATGTAACCCTTGTTTCTGCAGGAAACAACATCATCGACGCAACCAACCTCGCAGGTAGCAAAGTTGCTACATCTGTTAAAGAATATGGTTCTGCTCAGGAAAAGCTGATAGTTTATGTAACAAAAGCTCCACAGACAAATGACAGGACCCTTTGGAAAAAAGTAAAAGAGTATACCAACAATGGTGGTACTTATAACCTTGAAGTTACTGGTCAGGAAATCGCAACTGCCTTGGGTACTCCCCCAGGCCCTGGTGAGACTTACGTTCTCTACAACCAAGTAATAACAAAGGATGGCAGAAAATTTGATGTATCGAATACACTTCCAGACCTCGCAACTGTAAGCCAATATAACCTCAGATTGACTTGGAATGCGGTAGTGGTTTGTCCTTTCATTCCTGCTCAAGCGAATGGAACCTACATTATTACAAGGGATACTTGGGATGGATCAGTAGGTGAGTTGGTGAGAATCACTTCTACTCAAAATACTGAGGCAGTTGCTAATGTTATGTTTCCTTATGCTGAACAGCCTGGAATTGCACCTGTTAAAATTACAATCACACCAGCTTCTGGAGCAGCCACAGTGCAAAAACAAACTTACGGTAGTTATGTTTCTTTTGGTCCTCAATATGCGAGAATGACTTGCGAGGGTACAGGAGGGTTTTTCTTTTCATGTACCGGAACATTTACAATTAACTTAACTCATAAGTTTGCTGATGGTACTGGTCAAGGCACTTATCCGTATCATCTTAAAAAACGCTAGAGTTTTCTTCAAATGCTATAAAAGCCGCTCAGCAATGGGCGGCTTTTTCGTTTTATGTTCTAGAAAAAATGAGATGAATCAGAGCCTGATTTCTTCCTCGTGGGTGTCAAAAAAATGAAACTCAGTCAGGTGATAGGTTGAATCTTCCCTGATGTCCAGTTTCATTGTGTATTTCCAGGCCCATTTCCGGCGCTTGGAGATAATGCCTTTGGTAAGATAGGCATAGAGGATAGGATGAACGGCAATGGTGAGCGATTTGTGCTTCTGCTCGCTCAGGTAACTGATGTTCTTTTCTATTTCATCCTCGAGTACGAGGGTAGAGGAAATTTTGCCGGTTCCTTGGCAAGAAGGACATTGCTCCTGGGTATTGATATTCATTTCAGGTTTCATGCGTTGACGGGTCAACTGCATGAGTCCGAATTTAGAAATCGCCAGTACTGCATGTTTTGCCCTGTCTATCTTCATGAAGTTCTCCATGGCTTCATTGAGCTTCTTCTTGTTCTCAGGAAGCTTCATGTCGATGAAGTCGACCACAATGATGCCACCTATGTCGCGGAGCCTCAATTGCCTTGCAATCTCTTCTGCTGCCTCCATATTGGTCTGTAGGGCGTTCTCTTCCTGGTTGTTGCTGACACTCTTGTATCCACTGTTGACATCAATCACATGCAAGGCCTCAGTATGCTCAATGATCAGGTAAGCGCCAGAAGGAAGGTTGACTGTTTTTCCAAAAGCACCCTTCACTTGCTTGGTGATTCCGGTATGGTCGAAGACAGAGGCTGATCCCGTGTACAGGGAAACAATTTCTGCCTTGTCTGGGGCTATCTTTTGGATATAGGCTTTTGTATCTGCATAGATCTGCTTGTCGTTCACCACAATTTTATTAAAATCGGCATTGAGCAGGTCCCTGAGGATGCTCGTAGCCTTGGTCTGTTCACTGAGAATTTTAGCTGGCGCAACTGCACCGCTAAGGTTTTGCTGGATGGATTTCCATTTGCTGAACAGCGCATTGAGGTCCTCATGCAGTTCAGCCGTGTTTTTCCCTTCGGCAGCGGTGCGTACGATTACACCAAAATTTTTCGGTTTGATGGCTTCAATGATTTTTTGAAGTCTTTTTCTTTCTTCTGCTGAATGGATTTTCCGGGATACGGCAATGATGTCGTTAAAGGGGGTGATCACCACGAATCTTCCAGGAAGTGATATCTCACAGCTCAACCTGGGTCCTTTTGCCGCAATGGGCTCCTTGAGGATCTGTACCAGTACATTTGGCTTTTGACCCAATACTTCGTTGATCTTTCCCGTCTTTACAATTTCTGCTTCTACGGTAAATGTTGAAAAATCAGGTTGAGAGGAAGCTGTTGAATTGATGGAGAGCTGGGTAAACTTGAGCAAGGATTTTGCAAATGGACTCAAATCAGTATAATGCAAAAAAGCATCCTTCTCAAAACCCACATCAACAAATGCTGCATTGAGGCCAGGAATGAGTTTCTTGACCTTACCCAAATAGAGGTCTCCTACATTAAAACTGGCGTCAGCTTTTTCGTTATGAAGCTCTACGAGTTTCTTGTCTTCCAACAGGGCTATCTGTACACCCTGGGCAGATGAGTTTATGATCAGTTCTTTATTCAAGCGTACGCTGAGAATTAAAACAAACAAAGAAAGGGGCATTGACAAGAAATAATTTCTTCGCAATGCACCATGATTCCATTATGATTGAGTCCAGAAAGGTTTATTTCTTCCCTTTCTTATGACGGTTCTTTCTCAATCTTTTTTTACGTTTGTGCGTTGCTATCTTATGACGTTTTCTTTTTTTACCACAAGGCATGTCTGAGTCAGTTTAGTTGTTAATAATTATTTCAATGTTCTAATCTTCTCTTCAAGGGCCTTCACCAATTCCGGATTCTTCACATTTTTCAATCCCCTTTCGTACCACTCCACGGCTTCTTTCTTTTTACCAGCCCTTTCATAGAGCTCAGCAAGCAGAAATACAGCTTCTGTATTTTCAGGATCCAGTTCGATTACTTTTTTGAATCGTTCTGCAGCCTTGTCTGTTTGTCCTGATACCATCCCACCATAACCAAGCATGAACTGCGCAAAGACATTGTTGGGGTCTTTTTCTGCGACTGTTCTGATTTTCAGGATACCTTCCATTGGAGCGCCGGATGCACCGAAGAAGAAAGTGCTTCCCTGGCCAATGATGGTTGAATCGTTTTTCGGGTTGATTTTCAAGGAGCGCAAGAAGAGGTCGTTGGCCTCATTTGCCATCCAGCTTTTCAATCCAGGGTTTGATATGCCCCTTAGTTCTTCCAGCATTGAATGGGCGGCAAAGTTGAGGTTTTTTTCAGAATTTTCCAACTTAGCCTTTTCGCCCAGGTAATAAATATAGGGAAGGAAGCTCCTGGCACTGTCTCGCCAGAAATTAGACAAGGACTGAAAGTTGGCTTTTTTTTGTGTAACCAGGTCTCCTCTGGTCAATGCATCTTCTAAACTGGTGAGGTAAGCCGATTGGCTTGGTGTCAGATCTTTTTTCAACTCACGGATGAATGCATTGATTTCAAATGGTTTATCTACTCCTCCGGCGGATCCTTCATTCTCAGTATGTCCCTCATGGTCTGCATGGGGCGCGGCTTCCTTGTGAGAAGGAGAAAATTTCCCAAAAATAAATAAACCGAACAGCAGCACTGCTCCAGCAGCAACCACGATCCATTGCTGTTTTTTCAACATTGATCAGAATTTATAACGCAAAGGTAATGCCTTATGCCATGTCATCAGAACCTTCGTCCTTGATGATGGTATCAATTTCAAGTTTTTT
>CANEWJ010000193.1 GCA_947442625.1 Chitinophagaceae bacterium | reverse complement strand
TCGCATTGTTCCATTTGCCACTTTTGAGATAGGCAAAAGACATGATGAATATACTGGTCCAATAAACCCACTCTGATCCCCATCCCCAGGCAATAGACAGGTTGTACACCTCCATCACCAGGTATACATAGACAATGTACATGACGATGGTGATCATTTCTATCATGAGGTTGATTTTTGTGTTGCCAGTTCCTGTAACAGCATTCAGGCAAACCGTAGACACAGACATCATCAGGATGGCCACAGAAACAACCCTCAATACAGGAATGGCCATGGTTAGGAATGCAGCATCATCATTGAATATGCTGAGTATTTCCCTGGTAAATAATTGAACGGGGATAAAAACAACCAAGGTTGAACCTGCACTGAGCATGGCTATTCTACCCACAAGGATCATCACCCTTTTGCTCAGTCCTTGTCCAACCAGGTTGGAAACCATTGTGCTGGAAGTGGCAGCAAAGGCCCAAATAAAGATGCCATAAAAGCCAAACAACAACCTCATCAGCTGGCTGACATCCAATGCCAGCATACCGTCATGGGATACGAGGATGAAAAAAAACTCCCAACTGATGATGCTGATGGCATATTGAAGGATAATGGGGGATGATTGGATGAGAATGGCTTTACCGATCTTCCAGTTGAATGTCAGGTTATCAAACAACTTGAACCTTGCATTCATTCCCTTTGCGTTGATGATCGCCAAAACAACCACCATTCCAATGAATTCTGCCATGATGCTTGCATAAGCGGCACCATTGAATCCCAGTTTCGGCATCCCTAGGTTGCCGAAAATCAGTCCATAGTCCAAGACTACATTTGAAATCGTTTCCGCTAAAGTGCCCCAAATCAGCAACTTGCTTTGGTTGGTTCCTACCAGCAAAGCATTGCGCATTTGGTAGATGTATAAAAAAGGGAGACCCCAGATCCGGATGAATAAAAAACTTGTAGACTGTTTGGCCAGCGCTGGATCAGTAAAACTGCCGAAAATGGCAGGAGCAAAACTATAGGTACAGATGATGCCAAAGACTGCAATCATGAGGGTGAGGTAAACACTTTGGATGAACAATCCACCTATTTCTGTGCTGCGGTCCTGACCTGCCCTCCTTGAAATCAGCGTTTGAAGTCCATTGTTAAGTCCATAACCGATGACCGAAAAAATCAGGTAATAAACGCCCGTTATACCAGAAGCGCCCATGTACCCTGGGCCCAGTTGGGATAGAAAGAAGCTGTTGATCAGAAAATTAAATTGTGGAACAAGGATGGCAAAACTGATGGGTATTGCCATTTGTAGGATTTGCCTATAACTGATGTTCAATTTCAAATTATTATCCATACTGTTCACTTGTCTTTGCCATGCTCTATCCCGATAGCAAACCTACGTCTTTCCCAGACGCTTTTAACCGTTAAATACATTAAATTTGTGGTATGATTTCATCCGCCATAAGGCCATCTTTTGGTTTCAGCAATGAGCATAACCCTTCATCTATCCAAGGTGCAGCCAAACTATGTATTGAAGTTGGTGAATTTCATGTTGCAATTACCATCAGCAATGTATCTGGTGATTTGATCAGCATTTTTGACCTTTATGCATCCAAGCAAAAAATAGATGTTGCTTTTTTACAGTCAGTATTGGCTTCTGAAAAACTTGGGGACTTCCAATTTTCTGATGTTGTTTTGATCCACAACCAAAATGAAATGGCGTTGGTGCCATCCTCATTATACAAAAAAGACCTGGATACTGTCCTGATTGACACCATCCATGGCGATCAATTGGAATATTCCATATCGGTGGATGATGTTCATCAATGGGAAATGCACAATGTATTCGCCACATCATCGGAGTTGCTTGAACTTGTTCTCGATAAATACCCACAAGCAAGACAAGTGCAATACATGACTGCCTGTCTCAGGGGTATTTTCCGTACCCTTACCGAAGACATAAACCAATGGATCAAGCTTTATGTTTTACCCTCTTGTATCAATTTGGTTGTACTGAAAGGAGAACAATTGCAGATTGCCAAGTCATTTTATTTCGAAACTCCCGAAGATATAATTTATCACCTGTTGAATGTTGTTGATAAATATGGTCTGACTACATCTGAAGCGGTTGTAGATGTAAGTGGTTTATTGGATTCATCATCAGCTACTTGGAAGGAGTTAAATAAATTTTTCTTAAACATCAGTTTCGAAAAAAGTCCTTCTTTTTCAGTCGATAATGCAATCAATGCTAATCTTCCTTCCTATTATTTCACTCCATTTTTGCTTATTCCCAGATGCGTATAATCAGCGGAGCACTCGGTGGCAGGAAAATCAATCCACCCAACAACATGCCTTATACAAGGCCCACAACAGACATGGCCAAAGAAGGCCTGTTCAATGTCATTGAAAACAACATGGATCTCTCTGTTGTGCGTTCTCTGGATCTTTTTGGGGGCACCGGAAGCATAAGCTATGAATTATTTTCAAGGGGCGTCAAAGACCTTACCATCATTGAGAAAGATCCTGAAATGTATCATTTTATCAAGAAAACAGCGGAGCAAATGGCTGTTACTGGCATGAAACTGTTCAGGTCTGATGTGTTTAAATACATGATGGAATGCAAGGAGCAGTTTAATTTCATTTTTGCAGGTCCTCCTTATGCCCTCGGTAACATTGAAGACATTCCAAAAGTTATTTTTCAGAAAGGACTGCTTGCCGAAGAAGGCTGGTTCATTTTAGAACATACTCCCCGCAATGATTTTAAAGATCATCCCTATTTCAGGACTGAAAGAAAATATGGCACAACCATATTTTCAATCTTCATCAACCGCCCCACTGAAACCAAGGCATAATGAAAAAGTCTGAAGCCAGGATAATCTTCAGCACACAACGTTCTGCCTTAAACCCCCTTGAGGTCAATACCAAACAAGATCTTTTGCTTATTTGTTTTCAGCAGCTTGTTCTTCCGTATTGTAGTCTCGTTCATGCATACCTTCCGCTCTATGAGCGCAACGAGCCCGATCCAACTCCATTGTTGGATTTCATGCATTTTCGCCAACCTGGCCTGCAGGTTACCTATGCCAAGATTGATCCAAGCAATTTCAGTATGCTGCATTTTTTGCAGGATGATGAGATGTTTTTTGAGAAAAACCAATACGGAATTCCCGAGCCCATCGGAGGAATAACAGTCAAAGAGAAAGATATTGACATTGTTTTCATCCCCTTGTTGGCATTTGATACATCAGGCAACAGGGTAGGATATGGTAAAGGGTATTATGACCGTTTTCTGTCAAAATGCAGAAAAGATGTTATGAAAATTGGCCTTTCGTTCTTTCCGCCGGTCGATTCAATTGAAGATGTCGATTTCTTCGATAAAAAGCTCGACTTTTGCATTACACCTGAACGTGTATATGCATTTTAAAAATATTTATTTACGGTCTTTTCGGCTTTTTTTATTTCCGCTTGCCTATTTGTATGGCCTAATCATTTATTTGCGCAATCTTTTATACGATCGGGATATCATCGGCTCAGTAACGTTTAACCTGCCTATTTTCTGTGTTGGTAACTTATCTGTTGGAGGAACAGGAAAGTCTCCAATGGTTGATTATTTAGCCAAGTTGTTGAAAAAAGAGTATGCTATTGCAACGCTCAGCAGGGGATATAAAAGAAGAACCTCCGGCTATGTACTGGCCAATGAACGCTCTACAGCCATTGAAATTGGCGATGAACCCATGCAATTTCACCT
>CANEWJ010000192.1 GCA_947442625.1 Chitinophagaceae bacterium | reverse complement strand
GAAAAACCAAGCTTTTCCGCCAGGGTTGTTTGAGAGATTTTCTGCTCAAACATTTTAAGCTCAACCATTTCTGGTATCGTCTGAGGCTGTCTTTGTGGCTTCAAATGAAGCACATCATTCTCATATTTTTCTGCAGCTTCCGCCATGGTTGAAAGCTTGTTCAATTCAGCCTCAGACAGAAATTGTTCACCTTTGTTCATCAGCTCATAAACATCCACCATCGTTTGGTGATATTCCTTTTTTGAATTGATTGTGTATTTCATCGATCAATGCTTTTTAAAAGTGACTGTGGATGCATCCAATTTATTAAAATTTAGAATATTATTCTATTTTTTAGAATTTATTTCCATAAAATAAAAAAGGGGCACAAGGCCCCTTTAAACTGATATTCGAATGCTTTAATCCGCTTTACCGGGGATTGATGCAAGTCCCTTGTCCTTTTGCACCAAGTATTTCTCGATGCCGCTCAAAATTTTAGCTGCAATTTCCTCCTGCTTGTTTTTGATGATGGCAAGATCGTTTTCATTTGTAATGAAACCTGGGTGTACCATGATGGCGGGAATGGATGATTTGTCTAAAACCCAGATTCCTGCAGTTCTAGTCTTTACTGTAGTGCTGCTGAAAATATCTGTGAGTGATTCTTTCATGATACTGGCCAAGGGAATGCTTTTCGAAAAAACCGGAGTGCTTTCTTTTGGTGCATAAATCTCTAATCCCGAAAGAGTCTTGTTGGGAGAAGCATTGATATGAACTGATACGAAGAGATCTGCTTTTTTCGCGTTTGCAAAAATCGTTCTGTCTGTGAGTTTTACAAATTCATCCTTATCTCTTGACAACTCAAACCTGATCTTGGAATTTTTGTTCAAGGCTACTATTTTTTGAACAAGCTGCAGGGACATGTCGGATTCCTTGTCACCGACTGCAGACCTTGCCCCTGGGTCGGTACCACCATGCCCTGCATCCAGGACCACTATATATTTTGCATCTAAACCAACAGCATTCATACCTTGATTGGGAATTCGAAAAGCAAAAAACATGAGCAGCATCACAGCAATGGGCAAAGCAATGATCCTTCTAAAATATCCAAAACGGGAAGAGGAGACTTTTTTCAACATGGTAATTCTGCGTTTAATGGGTGAAAAGAAAAATGGATGGGTAAAAATATTTTGTTGTTGTGGGTAAGCGGCAGCCAGCAAAAGTTCTGCGAGAAGGGCACTGTCGTTGTTCTCGATGGACCGGCTGTCGGCAATGAATTCATGGATCAAATACAACTCCTTTTTCACGAACCAGAAAACAGGATTGAACCAACCAAACACCATCATCCACTCAATCAACAACTTGTCGGCTGAATGTTTCTGACGGAAATGCACCAACTCATGGGCCAGCATTTGCTGCCCTATCCTGCTCTCCACATCAAGATTTCTGTTCCAAAAAATATAAGAAAAGAAAGAATATGGAGTGCCTTTTGCATCAGTCATCACCAGGTTCAAATCTGCTAAACGATTGATTGGATTCCGCCTGATCAAGAAAAAAATGCTGATGAGTGAGCGCATTACGCCTATCAATACAACAAAGGAAATCATCCCAAATGCCAATGGAAGAATCCACTGCCAATTGAAATAAGATTGATCGTCAACAATCATCCCCTCAAAACTACTGTTGTTATCTGCGATGACTTCCGCCAGCTGATAGGTAACTGGAGTGGTAGCGCCTTGAAATGGTGTCAACTCAATTGTTACCAGCGGAATAATCCAGGAAACCAGCATAACAGCCAATAGATAGAACCGGTTGTAATGATGAAATTGCCTGTCCTTTAAAACGGCGAGATAATACCCATATAGCAGGGCACTGCACAATGCTACTTTGAGCATGTAAAACAGAAGTATCTGCATGTTGATTATTTTTTATTTTTCATTTCTTTGAGCAACAGTTCCAAATCTGAAACCTTGAGATCCTTTTGGTCAACCATGAAGGAAACAACATCAGCGAAGGACCCTTCAAAATAACCATCAACAATATTCCTGATGGTCGAACCGGAATACTCCTCTTTGCTCACTTTGGCGGAATAGCAATGAACCCTGCCATGCACTTCATGATTGACATAGCCTTTGTCCATCAAAATCTTAATGACGGTAGAAACTGTATTGCTGTGCGGCTTGGGCTCAGGCATTGCCTCAACAATGTCTTTCAAGTAGCCCTTTTCCAACTTCCAGAGCACCTGCATGACCTGCTCTTCGGCTTTTGTCAATGACTTGTTCATCTTCAACTATCTTTTTAGTTGAACAAACATATAACTATATAATTAGTTATACAACTATTTTTTTAGGTGAATAATTTTAAACCACTGGTGCAACAGATTATGACATTCCTTTGTCAAACAGGTAATCAGCAGCATGAGTGACCAAAAAGAATTGATTGCAAAGGTTTTGCAGGGAGATGTAATGTTTTCTTCATATATGGTATATCATATATTACAGACGTAAACTAAAAAAACGGCCCGAAGGCCGCTTTTAACCATAAAACTCATGACCTCTGTGGTCTGGAAAGACCCTGAATCCTATCATGAATCAGTTTTTCTTGGTGGTAATTTCAATAACTCCATTTTTACCTTTTTCACCATAAAGCTTAACTGCAGTTTCACCTTTGAGCACATTGATGGATTTGATCGTATTGGGATCAATGTCTTTCATGTTTCCTGATTCCATTTCCTTTCCGTCAATGATGTAAAGCACATCCTTTGGCAACTCAGTTTTCTCTGTTGTTTTTTGTACAAAAGTGATTGTTTTTTTACCGTCCTTATCCGTTGTTGTGACAGTTAATGATTTAGGATCTTTTTTAGTTTCCTCAACAACTTTATCATCATTCATCCGAATTATCATGGTACTCACATTCGAATTTGTTTTATTGTCTGTGACAGTTTTATAAGCTGCTGTATCAACTGATATTTGAATGTTGCTGACCTTTCCGTGTGTGGGAACATCAACCTTTGCCTTTCCATCAAACATCACCGAATCCACCTTTATAGTTACAATCTTTTTCCCATCAGCAGAAGTCGTTTCCGACCAGGTCATCCCATTCAAGTCTTTTCCTGTTATGCTAACTCCTTTTTCTGAGCCACGGATATCAATCGTTTTAATATTGACTGGATCAATTTTATCCAGATCAGCTGGTGATATTTCTCTTCCATTGATGACAATCCGTGAAATCTTGGAGCCATCTGTACCACCACGCAAACGAATGGGTAGCTCGTCCGATGTAGTGATAAATGTAGTTCCTACAGGCATGCTGTCTGCGGAAATGAACATGATTTTTTTCTCAGTGTACAAAGGAGATCCTTCTGTTGATCCCTTCTTATTTGAAGGACCAGCCAACTCAGTCAAGGGCACTTTGAACAATTCCTTTTTTGACTTGATGTCTTTAAAAGAAGCCATATCTCCATCGATATCAATTTGAAAACTTCCTTTGATTTGTCCAGTTTTTGGATCGCGGTACTTTGCAGGAACAGTATCCAACTTGCTTGCCTCAATGGCTGCTTCTTTCATTTGACTGTTCGGATTTTCATACAAAGAATCTTTGATGGTAAAGGATAAAAGAACCAGAACACCAATGGCTACGGGCAGAATCAACAAGCGTCTGGCATAGCTGTAACTTACTTTTTTTGAAGATGTCAACATAATAATGCGTCTTTTGATAGATGAATAAAAAAATGATTGTCCCACGGATAAACTATTTGAATGATAATGTGCCTTTAATAACAT
>CANEWJ010000191.1 GCA_947442625.1 Chitinophagaceae bacterium | reverse complement strand
GTTGAAAATGTGAATCTAGACGGAAGCCTCTCCGATACATTTGAAGGAAGATTGATGAATCCTGGTCATGCCATTGAAGCCATGTGGTTCATCATGGATTTGGGAAAGCGCATGAATGATCTTGCACTGATTGAAAAGGCAAAGAACATCATGTTGAAAACTGTTGAGCATGCCTGGGATAAGGAATTTGGTGGGGTGCTCTATTTTATAGACACAGAAAACAAGCCATTGCAGCAGTTGGAGTGGGATCAAAAACTCTGGTGGGTACATGTAGAATCCCTGGTAGCATTGGCCAAGGGATATGCCCTTACAAAGGACCCTGTCTGCTTACAATGGTTTGATACCATGCATGCATATACCTGGGAGAAATTCCGTGATCCTGAGAATGGGGAATGGTTTGGATATTTGAACCGGCGGGGAGAGGTGCTCAGCACCGCAAAAGGAGGAAAATGGAAAGGCTGTTTTCATATCCCCAGGGCCTTGTACCAGGTTTCAAAAACATTCAGCGATTTCCTTGCCGCCACAAATGAAAAATAGTTTTATCCATCCATGTAAAATAGCATCAACAGAACCATTTTAAACAAAAAACAATCATGAAAAAGCTAACGCTTATCCTAACCATGCTCTGTACTTCTTGGTTGTTGGGTTTTTCCCAGCAATCTAGAATCAGCGGAAAGGTGACCAGCAGCGAGGGTGGAACACCTGCAGAAGGTGTTTCCGTTCTTGTCAAGGGCACCAAAAAAGGTACCAGAACCAACTCCGCAGGTGAATTTACCATCAACGCTTCCACCGGTCAAACCCTTGTATTGTCCGGCATTGGCTATTCCCCCAAGGAGGTAGTTGTCAGTGGCAGTCAGCTGGACATAACCCTTGCATCCACTTCTTCTAGCCTCAATGAAGTAGTTGTGGTGGGATATGGTACACAGAAAAAAGCCAATCTTACAGGATCGGTTGTGGCCCTTAAGCAAGAGGACCTCCTGAAGCGTCAGGTAGCCACTGCAAGCAACCTTTTGCAAGGTCTTGCTCCGGGTGTTACCGTTACCCAACAATCAGGACGGCCCGGTGCTGATGGTGCCTCCATCCGGATTCGTGGTTTGAGTTCCATTTACGCTGGTCAAAGTCCATTGATCATGGTTGATGGAGTTGTGTCAAGCCTGGATGCCATTGATCCCAATGCCATCGAAAGCATTACCATCCTCAAAGATGCAGCATCAACAGCCATATATGGAACACGTGCAGCCAATGGTGTTGTGTTGGTAAAAACCATCCGTGCAAAAGGCAAAGGTGTGAAGGTGAGCTACAACAGTTTTGTTTCCAAACAGATTGCTACTGCAATGCCTGAAAGGACAACGGCCATTGAGCACATGGAGTTGAGCAATGTGGCTGAGCAAAACAGAACGGGTAACCCTGCCGCATTCCTTTTCCAGCAGCCATTGATTGACAAATACAAGACCACAAAGGCGAACAACCTTGATGTGATAGACAACGACTGGGTGGACCTCCTGTTCACCAATTCTGCATTGATGCAGAACCATAACGTAACGCTTAATTCAGGTGGGGAAAATACCAATGTATTCACCTCCGTTACCTATCTGGATCAGCAGGGCTTGATTCCCAACAACAGTTTCAAGCGCTATGACATCCGATTTAATCCGGATTTCAAACTCAGGAAAAACCTGACCTTGAGCGGGGTTTTCAACTATAACTTCAGCAAGAATACTTCTCCATCAACATCCAGTCCTGAATTTATCATCCGCCAGGCCATTGGATTGCCTGCAATCGGTGCAGCTAAATTTGGTCCGGGCATGTATGGAACTGCAGGGCAGACCAACAACAGAAATCCACTGGCCCAGGCCGAAGCTGCAGGTACATCCGTTTCTGAAAACAATTCCTTCCTGAGTAAAATTGCACTCAACTACAAGCCCATTGAAAGCCTTGAGTTAGAGGCCTATTGGTCTCGCGAACATTGGACGCCCCATGGAAAGACCTTTACCAAAAATGCAGACATCTATGTACCCAATCTTGTTACCTCAGGGTATGACAAAGTCAGCCAGTGGCCTGGTTCTACAAGCCTTGGTGAGTCTTATTCATCGAATACAAGGAATACCATGCTCGCACAGGCAACTTTTTCCCAGAACTTTGGCAACCACCAATTTAAATTGTTGGCTGGTGGTCAAACAGAGGAATTCTTGTATGAAGGCATCTCCGCTTCCAGAACAGGTTTCAATAACCCTAATCAACCCTACCTGAATCTTGGTGCTGCAGACAGGAACAATGCTGGTTCCGCCTACCAAACTGCACTGGCTGGTTTTTATGCAAGGATGAACTACAGTTATGACGATAAATATCTTCTCGAAGTCAATGGCAGGTATGATGGTTCCTCAAGGTTTTCACAGGCCTTGAACAAGCAATGGGGCTTTTTCCCATCTGCTTCAGCGGGATGGATATTCTCCAAAGAGAAATTCTTTGATGGCCTTTCAGACGTGATCAGTTTCGGAAAAATCAGGGCCTCCTATGGCTTGCTGGGAAATCAGGCGTTGCCGGAGATTTATCCTTTTGCTGTGAATTACCAAACCTCAACGTATTCCAATCCCAACAATGGAACAAGCACTTATTTGAACAATGTTACCACGTTGGGATACGCGTTGCTGGATGCACCCAACCCGGGTATCACCTGGGAGAATTCAGCACAGATGAACGTAGGTGTTGACCTTACCGTAAAACGAAACCTTACCCTGACATTTGATTATTACCAGCGTGCCATCAGCAATATTCTTTTGTCTAGGCCCATTCCTTCCTATATTGGCTTGAGTGCTCCGTTTGTAAATGCCGGAGACATGACCAATACAGGTTGGGAGGTGAGTGCCAATTACAAAGCCAATATCAGCAAGAAGTTTAAGCTTGATGCGACCCTGATGTTGAGTGATGTTGTAAACGAAGTAACAGCATTGCCTGGTGTGCCTTTCCTGGATGCAGGTTCTGAACGTACAGCAGTTGGTCAGGCCTTATGGTCTTATTTTGGCTATCAGTCCCTTGGATATTTCAAAGATGCCAATGATATCACCAGTTCACCGCTTCAGTTTGGCGTTCCCTACAGTGCTACTACGGCCAATGGGCCCAAGCCTGGAGATGTAAAATATGCAGATATCGGTGGTGCTGATGGAAAACCCGATGGAAAGATTGATGCATTTGACAGGACTTTTATTGGCAACAGCTTTCCTCGCTATGAGTACAGTGTAAACCTTAACCTCAGCTATGTAAACTTTGACCTTAACTTGTTTGGACAAGGGGTGGGGATGAGGAACAATTACCTCAGCGGTACAGGGGCTATTCCATTTAACAGCAGTGATTTTGTTGCTTCATTGCTTTCTATCCACAAGGACTATTGGACGCCTACCAATACCAATGCAACTTTCCCCCGTTTGTTGCCTTCCGGTTCAGGTGGAACAAATTTTGTTGCATCAGACAAATGGATCAGGAGTGCTGCCTATTTCAGGATCAAGAACATCAATCTTGGATACAGGCTGCCTTCATCTGTTATCAAAAGACTGAAGATTACTGGCGCAAAGGTTTATGCGAGTGGACAAAACCTGTTGACGTTCTCAGAGACCTGGAATGGATTTGATCCAGAAATCAACAGCCAGTCAGGCCAGTTTTATCCTTTGATGAAAACCTTCACTGTAGGCGTGAACCTCAACTTCTAATCCAAGTAAAACATTTAACATGAAAAAGATTTTTACATATAGTTTCCTGTTCTTGCTTG
>CANEWJ010000190.1 GCA_947442625.1 Chitinophagaceae bacterium | reverse complement strand
ACACCGATGTCCTGCAATCTTTCTGCTACTTCAATGATGTTGATGCTGTCGAAATCCCATCCCAGCCTGGTTTTTACGGTCACGGGCACATTGCAGGATTTGATGACGGCATTGGTCAGCCTTATCATCAGGTCAATATCTTTCAGTACAGCAGCGCCCGCACCCTTGCAGACTACTTTTTTTACCGGACAGCCAAAATTGATGTCCAACAAATCAGGATTCACCGCATCAACAATGCCTGCACTGATGGCCATGGCTTCTTCATCTCCACCAAAAATCTGGATGCCAACAGGCCTTTCTTCTTCAAAAATATCCAGCTTCTGCCTGCTCTTCATGGCGTCCCTGATCAGGCCTTCACTGCTGATGAATTCGGTATACATCAGGTCAGCACCATGTTTCTTGCATACTGCACGAAACGGCGGATCGCTGACATCTTCCATGGGCGCCAGCAAAAGTGGAAATCCGGATAAATTAATGTTGCCTATCTTTATCATTCAATTGTTACAAAGTTACAAATAACAATCATGGAACAGCAAATGGAAAACAGACCGGGGATGAATGAGAAATCGGGCTTGTTTATTTTGATCGGTCTGATGGGCGTTGGTTTTATGGTGGGTGGTTTTCTTTCTTTTTTTGTCTGGAAACTCATGACGGGTCAGGGAATGGCAGACATGCAATTGTCGATGAGCAATCCTGCCTTTGCCAACCAGGTAAGGGTTACACAGACTTTGCTTTCTTTGTTTATTTTTCTATTTCCGGCCCTGCTCACGGCAAGGATCATCAATACAAAACCATTACAGCTATTGGGCTTTTCCAGGCAATCTTCCTGGAAAACATATGGCACGGCCATCATCATCATGTTGATCATGATCGTGATTGCAGGATCCCTCGCTACCTTGAATGAAATGATCCCCGTAACACCCGCTATGAAACTGTATTTCACGGAGATGGAAGACAAGTACATGCAACAGGTAGAAGTGATGTCGCAGATGAAGGGAATACCAGACCTTTTGGTTTCACTGGTGGTGATGGCATTTATTCCAGCCCTTGTGGAGGAAGTCTTTTTCAGGGGTGGCTTCCAGAACCTGATGCACCGCTCTACGGGCAACATGTGGGTGAGCATCATTGTTACTTCCCTTCTGTTCAGCGCCATCCATTTTTCATTCTATGGTTTTTTTGCAAGGACGGCACTGGGCATTGTACTGGGCTTGTTGTTTGCGGCCAGCCAAAATATCTGGGTGCCCATTCTGGCGCATTTTGTCAACAATGCGATTGCAGTTGGTCAGGTATATTACCTCAGGAGTACAGGGCAGTCCCTGGCAGAAAGCATGGACGATAAATTTCCTTTGTGGTTGGGTCTTTTGCACATTGTGTTTTTCTTTTTTGCCTACAAGAGATTTGAAAAAACACTTGAATAAATGGCACTGAACAAAGCAGTTTTCCAAACGCGGGCAAAAACAGCCATCGTTTATGCAGCCATCATGTTGATCGGCCTGTTCTGGAATGAATGGAGCTTTTTTATGTTGTTTTCACTGGTGCATTTTGGTGCCTGGTATGAGTTCCAAAAATTATCCAGCCTTATCTATCCTGAGCTTCGATGGAGTTTGTTGTATGATCGCCTGCTTTTTCCCATCATCGGTTGGGGTGTCATGCTGATGGCCTCTGCAGGCTCTTTGGAGATCAACGGATTTTCATTCAGTGATATCGGGTATTGGATCGTAAGGATAGGACTGGTTCTCATTCCCGTGATTTTTTTTGCTGACAAACAATATGGATTCAAACACTTGAAACAATCCGTTTTGGGATTTTTTTATATTTCGGTTACCCTGGCCTTGCTCATCAACCTTCGGTCTGGCTGGATATGGTCACAAACAGCTGATACTTCTTTTTTGGCCCATGCATTGTCCGGTTTCAATGGAAAGATAATCTGTATCCTATTGGTGGTGGGTATTTGGATCAATGATACCATGGCTTACATTGTTGGGTCAATGATGGGCAAAACCCCATTGACTTCGTGGTCTCCCAAAAAAACATGGGAAGGAACCATTGGTGGCATTATCCTCAGTTCCGGACTCATCCTTCTGATTGCCCTTTGGCAATTTGAACCCAGCTGGGCTTTGCTCATCATTGCATTGGTGAATGCCATCAGCGGAACGATTGGTGACCTTGTGGAAAGCAAATTGAAGCGCATAGCAGGAGTAAAAGACAGTGGTTCATTCATGCCCGGGCATGGAGGATTCCTGGATCGGTTTGATTCCATCTTGCTTGCTGCTCCAGCGGTATGGCTGGTCTGCTACCTGCTTTTCCGGTAGGCAGGATTTATTTTTCCTTGTTGATTTGGATGCTTGGCTTGCTGCGGGGAGCATCAGGATCCTTGGGGGCGGCTTTTTCTCTGGTCGCCTGAGGCCTGGCCTGACCTTGGGGTCTTTCCCTTTGGGGCCTTCCACCGGTCTGTCCCTGGGGCTTTGGACCCTGGGCTCCGGTAGACTTTTCCTGCATTTTCGGCCTTTCCCTGGGTCCCTGGTTGGCACTGGATGATTGCGTTCTTTCTCTTGGTCCCTGGTTGGGATTGTTGGTCTGGCGGCTGTCCCTTGGTCCTTGACCTGAGCGCTGTCCCTTTCTTTTTTGGGCATTCCTGTCCAGTGAACGAAGGCTGATTTGCCCCACCAATTCCACAAACTGTGGTTCAGCTTCTTTTGCCTTGCTTGAACTGCTTACAATTTCGGCCGTTTCCAGTTCATCTGGTCTTTGACCTTTCTCATTCATTGCCTTGATCTTCTTGACCGTATCAATGGTGAGCGGGTAATGCTTGTTGCTGTCAGGAAGCGTATACCACATGATGTTCTTGAAAATATCTTTTTTGATCAGGTTGGCATTGCCCTTTGTGGTATGCAATACTTCCACATGATCAGGGAAATGCTGCAGGGCATCCAGATAACTGTCCAATTCATAATTGAGGCAGCACTTGAGCCGTCCGCATTGTCCGCTCAGTTTTGTTTGGTTGATGCTGAGGTTTTGGTAACGCGCCATTGCGGTCGTTACGCTTTTGAAATCATTGAGCCAGCTGCTGCAACAGAGTTCCCTTCCACAGCTGCCGATACCACCCACTTTTGCAGCTTCCTGTCGGGCACCAATTTGTTTCATTTCAACTTTTACCTTGAAGTCGCCAGCGTATATCTTGATCAGTTCGCGAAAATCGACACGGTCTTCAGCTGTATAGAAAAAAGTGGCCTTTCTGCCATCGGCCTGAAATTCTACCTCACAGATTTTCATGCTCAGCTTCAATTGCCTGGCAATGGCGCGTGAACGGGCAAGGGCTTCTTTTTCACGGGCCTTGTTCTCTTCCCATTTCTGGATGTCCACTTCTGTGGCCCTGCGCAATATTTTCTTGAGTTCTGCACTGTCTTCTGCAATCCTTTTCTTTTTGAGTTGCATGCGCACCAGCTCTCCGCTCAGGTTCACCATGCCAACATCAAATCCCCCAACACCTTCCACACTGACCAATTCTCCCTTGTTGAAATGATGAAGTGTTGTATTCTTGAAATATTCTTTTCTGCTGCCGTTGCTGAAGGTTACTTCTACAATCCTGCACGATACTGCAGGGTCTGTAAAAGGCAAATTGGCAAGCCAGTCATGTACATTGAGTCTATTGCATCCGCCTGAGCTGCATCCGCCGTTGCTTTTACAGCCGCTTGGCTTTCCGTCTTTCGTACCGCATGAACTACATCCCATAATCTATATCAATGGACCAAAATTACTGCTTT
>CANEWJ010000189.1 GCA_947442625.1 Chitinophagaceae bacterium | reverse complement strand
TGCAGACAGGCCTATGCGAAATATGAAGAGGATTTTGAAGAAAGGAAAGACCCTTCCGGCAAAAAGTATTACTGGCTTACCGGCATTTTCCAGAACCTTGAAAAAAGCAAGGACACTGATGTGTGGGCATTGGAAAACAATTATGTGAGTGTGGTTCCCGTTCAGTATGACTTGACCAATCATTTGCTCAGAAATAAAATTGAAAAAGACTACACATGGAAATCCTGAAAAAAGACAATTTTGTTTACGGCGTTTTTCTTGGGCTGATCATTCCGGTATTGAGTTTTTATGGTTATTATCTCTGGAAATTCAGCCTCTACAGCTTCAGTGATTTTCTTCATGCGTTGCAAGGCAACAAGCAACTGGTCACTGCCCTCACGATTCCCTGCCTGCTGTTGAACATCGTTCTATTTACTTTTCATATCAATGGCCAAAGGGATAAAACAGCAAAAGGAATCTTTACCGTAACCTTGATATACGCAGTAACTGCATTGCTTTTCAAGTTTTTCAGCTGATCGCACAACACCCCAACTCCATGAAATATTACATTATAGCGGGTGAAGCCTCAGGAGACCTGCATGCAAGCAGGTTGATCAGGGCCATCAAGCAGCATGACAGCCAGGCTGATTTTCGGGCCTGGGGCGGAGACCTGATGCAGAAGGAAGGGGCAACAATTGTCAAACATTACAGCGACCTGGCATTCATGGGATTTGCAGAAGTAATCAGCAACCTGCGTACAATTTTGGGGAACATGCGTTTTTGCAAAAGCGATATCCTGCAGTATCACCCAGATCTCGTCATTTTTGTAGATTATCCAGGCTTCAATATTCCGATGGCAACCTTTGCCAAAGGAAATGGATTCAAAACAGCTTATTATATTTCTCCCCAGGTGTGGGCCTGGAAAGAAAACAGGGTGAAGACATTGAGAAAAGTAGTTGACAAAATGATGGTCATCTTGCCATTTGAAAAAAACTTCTATCAGCGCTGGGATTACCCTGTTGATTATGTTGGGCATCCGCTCATTGAGATCATTGAGGATTACAAAAAAAACAATGCGCCCGCTACCACCAAACACACCCTGCAAATCGAGGAAGGAAAAAAAATCATCGCCCTTCTTCCAGGCTCGCGAAAACAAGAGATACTGAAAAAACTCCCTATCATGCTGGAAGCAGCTGCCCAGTTCCCACAGCATGTTTTTGTGGTGGGACAGGCGCCAGGTATTGCAGACGAAATGATTGCCCAATTCACCGGTGCATTTGAAAACATCAAAGTGCTAAAGGGCGATACGTATGGCCTGCTGTCCATTGCTGATGCAGCGCTGGTCACATCAGGAACCGCAACACTGGAAACAGCTTTATTCGGCGTACCCGAAGTGGTATGCTATCTCGGATCTCCCATTTCTTATGCCATTGCCAAAAGAATCATCAAAATAAAATACATCTCATTGGTGAACCTGATCATGGACAAGCAGGTTGTCACAGAACTGATCCAACATGACCTCACTGCAGACAATATTGCAGTCGCACTCGAGCGGGTGCTGTCTGATACCATGGCCATACAACAGATGAGAGAGGATTACTTTCAACTCAACCAACTGTTGAAGGCAGGCGGCAAGGCATCAGAAAAAGCCGCATCCATCATTGATGCAATGGTGAAATAGCAAAGCACAGGCTTATTTTTTGATAAACAACTTGACGATCATCACAATGATGGCAAAAACAAATAACAAGAGGGAAAGCCTGTTGATGCCATGCATGTATTTAACCCATTGAGAGTTGGGTGTATTGGGATCTTTTTTCCGGAGATAGAGATAGGTAGCCAGTTGTTTGAGTACGCCCATATATGTGTTATTGATTCAAAACTACATTCCTTAACACGCAATTGATGATTTTGTTAAAGGGAAAGCAAACTGCAACCGCGTATATCTGCATTGTCTATCCGTCCCAATATTTCAAACCCTCCATCACCCGTAAACCTGCCCAGGTCATCGGTGGCAATGAATGCCATGCTGTCTTCATTGGCCAGGTCAATGGTGTTGATTGCTCCTGTCTTCCCTGGGTTTTCATGTGCCTCCCAAACCTCGAAAGGATCGTCGGGCGACCTCAACAAAACCTTCATGGTTGAGGAAGGCTTGAAAATACCTTCTCCTTTTGAATAGGCCTGGGATTGCAATTCGGTCATCCCATATTCGGCATGAATGGTATCCACGCCAAGATTTGATTTCAGAAACGCATGCAACTCAGCCCTGGTCAGTTCTTTTTTCCGGCCTTTCATTCCCCCGGTTTCCATCACAATGGTATGCCGCAGCTTCATAGCGTATGCTTCGGCAAAATCAACCAGGGCATAGGTTACGCCCAAGAGCACAACAGCCTGGCCCTGATGCTCCAACTGTGACAACACCGCATGAAGCTGCTCCTTGTCGTAGAGGAAAAAACCTCCCAACGGGTGCTGGCTCAGTTTGATCAAATGATCTGCCATGGCTACCAAAGAGGAGTTTCCTCTTTCCAGATAAGAAGGCAACAAGGCAAGAAAACAGTAAGCGGAGGGGTCGCCATAGGCCTCCCTGAAATTGTTTTCAGCGTTGGCGAGGTAGGAAGAAACATCCTTGATATAATGCCTGCTGTTGACGCTGCCGGTTGTACCACTGCTCTCAAAAATGTATGTTTCCGCAAATTCTCCAGACTTAAGTACATGCGACTTGAAAAATGAAATGGGAAGAAATGGAATCTCCTGCATGGTCTTTACCTTCGCTTCATCAACTTTCAAATGACCAAGGTATGCAGCATACACAGGGTTTTGGATGGCTTGCCGCCTAAAAATAGCCATGGCCAGGGCTGAAAAATCCTCTTTGACCCCAAGGGTTAAATGTTCTGTAAATTGAGCCTGTCCGAATAGGTTTTTCAACTTGAATCGGTTAATTTTGAAACACAACAAAGGTACATGACAAAACAGTTCATAGCATTACTATTCGTGCTGTTTATGGTGGCTTGTGGAAAAGAGACGTTCCAGTCCAAGCCTTCATTGACCATCAAAAGCATCAGCTCCACACTCATTCCTCCCGGCAGTGATCTGTTGATCAACATGAGGCTAACTGATAAAGAAGGGGATTTTGTGGATACCATTTGGGTAAGAAAAACAACCACCCGTTGTGCACAAAGCAATTTTGTTGATTCGTTCTTATACCGCATCCCCGCCGAAACACCCAGAACAAGAAATTTTGATGGAGAGGTGGTGGTGACTTTTACGTATGCCATCGAGCTACAGCCCAGGTGCAACAGGAATGACACAGCAACATTTAGCTTTTGGATGAAAGACAAAAAAGGCAACAAAAGCGATACAGCAAAAACACAGCCCATCATCCTCCGCAGATGATCGGCACTACAAAAAATTGATCCATTATGGCAAAAGCTACCAAAGGAAAATCCAAGAAAATACTTTCCGAAGCATCTTACAAATTTCTCAGAAAATACATCAATACCCCATCCCCTACTGGCTTTGAGTCTGGTGGCCAGAAACTCTGGATGGAGTACATCAAGCCGCACGTGGATGAGATCTTCACCGATGCATATGGGTCTGTTGCAGGCATCATCAACCCTACCGAAAAGTTCAAGGTAGTGATTGAAGCACATGCTGATGAGATCAGCTGGTTCGTTAACTACATCTCTGATTCAGGGTTGATTTATGTGAAAAGAAATGGAGGCGTTGACCACCAGATAGCACCTGCCAAGCGCGTGTTGATCCATGGAAAAAAAGGAGCTGTGAAGGCTGTATTTGGATGGCCTGCCATACATACCCGCATTGGTG
>CANEWJ010000188.1 GCA_947442625.1 Chitinophagaceae bacterium | reverse complement strand
CCAATCCTGTTCATCACAAAAGCCTTCTTCGCTGCGTTGTTGTAAGCCTTGTTTTCAAACCAGTATCCAATCAGCAAATAAGAACATAGCCCTACACCTTCCCATCCAATGAACATCACCACAAAATTGGATCCCAATACAAGGAGCAACATGGAGAATACAAAAAGATTGAGGTAGGCAAAATAACGGGCATAATGTGGAGTAGTCTCCTCATGCATGTAGGCAGTTGAGTAGACATGGATCAAGGAACCAATACCCGTAATCACGAGGAGGAACAAGGCGCTGAGCTGGTCTACCAGGAAAGAGGCCTGAATGTCCAGTCCTCCGGCCTTGATGAAATCAAAATAGCGGATCACCATGGGTGTTGCACCAGGTGCAGCCAATTCCCTGAACACCAGGAGACTGACAACAAAAGAGGCAATCAATACTCCACAGCCAACGATGTTCACAAGCATCCTTGAGAGAAAATTCCTTCCCAACCCGTTGATCAGAAAACCAACCAGTGGAAGAAGCGGAATCAGAAAAACATATTTACTCATATCATTCTTTGAATCAGATCAGTCAATCGAGTGAAGGTCAGTGTTTCAACCTGTTGAGGAAATTAATATCCACGGAATGGATATTCCTGTACAGCATCACAATGATGGCAAGACCAACAGTTACTTCTGCTGCAGCCACCACCATGATGAAGAAAACAAAAAGCTGGGCCTCTGTTCCCACCGTTGTTGCCCTGTCGGCTGCAAAAGCTGCCACATGGTGCATCTTGGAAAACGCCACCAGCAATACATTCACTGCATTCAACATCAGTTCAATGCACATGAAAATAATGATGGCGTTTCGCCTGGTCAACACACCGACGATTCCGATGGTGAACAAAGCGAGGGAAAGAAAAATGTAATAATTTATAGGTATAACCGGCATAACGTTGGTATTCTTTTAGGAAACAATTGTTGATGACTCTTTTTTACCCAACACAACAGCACCCACCATGGCGCTCAAAAACAGGATGCTGCTGATTTCGAAGGGTACCACATAATCAGTAAACAAAACCTTACCCAGGTTCTTGATCAGGCCGATACTTCCTTCTCCCCTCATGCTCGAGATGAATCCATCATTGTCTTTCAAGGCGGCAATGAGGATCAGCATCAGGCTTCCCCCAGACAATACGGCTGCGAACTTCATCCACTTGCTTTTCTGTGGCTCACTCTCCGCATTGAGGTTCATGAACATGATAACAAACAGGAAGAGCACCATGATGGCACCTGCATACACAATCATGTTGACGATGGCCAGGAATTGTGCATTCATGATGATGTAATGCCCGGTGATGGCCATGAAAACCATGATCAGCCACAACACGCTGTGAACGGGATTCTTGCTGAATACAACCATCATCGCACTAAACAAAGCCAGTGCGGTGAGGAACCAAAAAAGGATTTCGTTGATGTGCATGGCTTATTTGTTTTTTAATTGCGCTTCACGGAGCCCTTTTGCAATTTCAAATTTTTCTTTGTCCGTTACGGGATTGGGTATCAGGAGTTCATCCTTTGAATAGATGAAACCTTTTCTTGTGAAGTTGGATGGTGCAAATGTTTCTGACATGTAGATGGCATCCTTGGGACAGGCTTCCTCACACAAGCCACAGAAAATGCAGCGGAGCATGTTGATCTCATATTTTGCTGCATATTTTTCTTCCCGGTAAAGATGCTCTTCACTGGTTTTTCTTTCTGCTCCTTCCATGGTGATGGCTTCTGCAGGACAGGCCACTGCGCAGAGTCCGCAAGCGGTACAATTTTCCCTTCCCTCTTCATCGCGGTTCAAGACATGGAGTCCGCGAAAAACCGGGCTGAACGGCCTTTTCTCTTCAGGATAATTGATGGTAGCCTTTTTCTTGAACATGTGCGCGAAGGTGATGGCCATGCCCTTGAAAATCGCTGGCAGGTACAACCTTTCCATGAAGCTCATCGGCTTCTGCTCCAATACTTTTGCCCTATTTGTTAATGATGCCATAGAATTATTTATTTAACCACAGGATAACCAGTGCAGTGATCAACATATTGGCCAATGCCAATGGAATTAATTTTTTCCAACCCAGGTCCATCAACTGATCGTACCTGAACCTTGGTATCGTCCACCTTACCCAAATGAACAGGAAAAGGAAGAAAAGAATTTTGGCAAACAAGGCTCCAAACCCAAGCAGGGCAACGGTATTGGCACCAAGGCTCAAAGAGAGTGCTGCCTCATCCACGAATGGGATATCATACCCACCAAAGAAAAGGGTAGACACAACAGCACTGGAGATGAACATGTTGACGTATTCAGAAAACAGGTACAAGCCAAGTTTCATGGATGAATATTCCTGGTGGTAGCCAAAGTTCAATTCATTCTCCGCTTCAGGAAGATCAAAGGGTGTTCTGTTGCACTCTGCAAATACACAGATCAGAAAAATCAGAAAACCAAGTGGTTGATAGATGATGTTCCATCCACCCTCCATCTGCTGTTGCACGATGGTCTTGAGGCTCAAAGAACCTGTCATCATCAGCAACGCAATCAATGAAAGGCCCATGGCCAACTCATAAGAAATGATCTGTGAAGCACCACGAACAGCGGCAATCAGAGAGAATTTGTTGTTGGAAGACCATCCACCGATCATGATGCCATAAACACCCATGCTCACCACTCCAAAAACATAGAGAATACCAATGTTCACGTCAGCGATCTGGAGGCTCACATCACGACCAAAGATATTGATGCTGCTTCCCCAGGGAATGACTGCACTGGTGAGCATCGCCGTCACCATGGCCAGGGCTGGGCCAAGTACAAACAATGTTTTGTTAGAAGTAAGCGGAATGATCTCTTCCTTGAAAAAAAGTTTCAAACCATCTGCCACCGGCTGGAGCAATCCAAAAGGACCTGCCCTGTTGGGACCACGGCGGTCTTGCATCCAGGCCGCCACTTTTCTTTCAGCATAGGTAGTATACATGGCAACGATCAGGGATACCGTGATGATACCACCAATCAACAATAATTTTTCGAGTCCGTACGCAAGGTCTATCGCCATCAAATCCATCGTGATCATGCTTGTTTGGTTGAAGGGTTATATACATCGCTGGTGGCCGGGCCATTGATCAGGCTGAGGTCTATCGAAGGATCATTCACCTCACTTACACTGTGGATGTCCATCAACAACTGTGGATTCCGTCCGCCATGTACTGACTTAAACGTCTCATTGGGCTTTTGGATGTTCTCATAATGGCCCTGAGAGATGACAGAATGCCTGCTGACATGTGCAGGACCTTCGATGGTCCAGTCTGATGTTTTCTTTTTTTCAAAACGGCACTCATTGCAAATCCACTCTTCCACTTCACCCCACTGGTCCTTTCTTGCCGTTACCCGCAACACTTCTTCACCCCTTTGCCACAGCGTAACCTTACCGGCGCAGCACTTGCAATCCCTGTTCGCATTGACCGGCTTGGTGAACCAGACACGGTTTTTGAAACGGAAAGTCTTGTCGGTGAGGGCCCCAACCGGACAAACATCAATAACGTTTCCAATGAAATTATTATCGAGTGATTTTTCTATGTAGGTAGCAATTTCCGCATGGTCTCCCCTGCTTAAAATGCCATGCGATCTTTTGTCTGTGAGTTGGTCTGCAGTGAACACACACCTGTAACAAAGGATACAACGGGTCATGTGCAACTGGATATAAGGGCCAAGATCGTGTTTATCGAAAGTCCTGCGCTTGAACTCATAACGGGTTCCTTGTTTTCCGTGCGAATAGCCGAGGTCCTGTAAATGGCATTCTCCTGCCTGGTCACAAACGGGGCAATCAAGGGGATGGTTCAACAAGAGGAATTCTACAACACCATTTCTGGCATCTT
>CANEWJ010000187.1 GCA_947442625.1 Chitinophagaceae bacterium | reverse complement strand
GGCGTACCTTCTTTTCGGTTACCTCTACACCACAACGGTCACAAACAATACCCTTGTAACGGATCCTCTTGTACTTTCCACAAGCACATTCGTAGTCTTTTACTGGACCAAAAATCTTTTCACAGAACAAACCATCACGCTCAGGCTTGTAGGTTCTGTAGTTGATGGTCTCTGGTTTCAACACTTCACCAAAAGATCTATCCAGGATAGAATCCGGGGACGCAATACTGATGGTAATCTTTGAAAAAGAAGATTTTGGGCGATTGTCTCTTTTGATAGCCATAATAAGATATCTGTTTTACAATGTTCTAGTACCACTATAGCTTCCCTGTCCGGCTGTGTACAGCCAATCAAATATTATTGAAAATCAATAATTTGTGAACAAACAGGTTAGAAAAAAATAGGGGCATGCCAAATTTAAGGATGGCAAAAGTACTCAAAACAGCCGAAATAACAATAATTTTCTTTTGAAAAAGGTGTTTTTTAACTGTTCGTCAACGAGGCAGCCCTGATCCTGAAATGCGAAGAGATCACCTCCTGAACAGGGACGTTCTTGATTTTGCTTTCCAGCCAGGAGAGTATATCAAGGTACATGAAGGATCGGCTTTCCATCGGATGTCCCTCTAGCGGCTTCAGTTTCTCAAAAAGGGCCAGAAATCCTTGTTTCAATGCAGCCTTATTGAGGGCAAATGCACTGCGCAGAAAGGTAAAAATCTCATTTTCAACGACACTGAGGTTTTTCATTTTGGACATGAACCGGTAGACAGACCTCACCTGACTTTCTAGTATGGCATCATTTCCCAGTTCGTAATGGGCAATCATGTGAAGCAGGCGGGCATAACATTGTAGATCGGTGCGCAGATCTGCTTTCCAGTGGATGATCTTGTTCAAGTAAATAATGGTATTGTCATAATCACCACATCCGAAATAGAGGCATGCAAATTTGTAATAGAAAATGAATGTCCGATGCCTGTCAAGCTGCATTTCAAATTCTACCAGCTTTTCCTCGATTGCTGGCACCAGGTTCAATCCTTCAGAGAAGCTACCATCCAAAAAATGCATGTTGATTTTGGCAAGATAGAGATATACAAACCCTTGCACCCGTGTATTGATGCTGGCCTGGCCTTCCTTGGATGCACAAAAATCTTCAAAGCGTTTGATATCCTGCCCAAATTTTCTGTCATTGCGCAACATGAAATGGGCATTAAGCAAGTTGTGCATCCCCTTGATGAAATGTTGTGGTTCAACCTTCATCATCTGGGGTTCCTTCTCGAAAAGATCAATCCAGCGCTGACAGTTTTTATAGTATGTCAGAAAGTCCTGAAGGATAAAGCCAAACCAGGCATGGCTTTGAAAAAAATAAAGCTTTTCATAAAAGCCGGGGTGCTCCCCTGCCTTTTCCGGCATTCTTTCCAGAAAAAACTGCCTGATGGCCACTTCATCTTTTTCATCCCGGATATGGCCGTTTTTTATGTACCAACCATAGAGTTGTAAAGCCAAACTGCTGAGTTTGCCCACCATGGTCAACCTCTCGTTCAAATCTTCCACTTCCTGGGTCAAGAGCTCCGCCCTGTCTTCAAAGCTGCGGGTGATGTGCAGGGTTTCAATCTTCTTTTCAAAAAACAGTGCCTGCAACCAGAATGTCATCTGGTGATATTGCTTTGCCAGGTCCTTGGTTTTTTGGAGCATTTTAAGGCTCTGGTGGTAAAGGCCCTTGTTGTAAAGCATCCGGGCGTAATCGAGCTGCTCATGAAGTTGCATGTCAACAGACTGTTCGTTTCTGATCAGGCGGAGGCTGGCCAGGATCTGCTTGTAAAGATGGGCCTTGAGGTTGGACAGCTGCTGTTTCTGTATGGCAGGATTCCGTTTGAGTACACATTCCTCATCATAGACATCTGCCTTATCAATGGCATCAAAAAGGGTAATTATTTTAAGGTCATCGGTGGCTGCATTCCTGCCTACATATAGTTTGAAATTACGCTTTTCCCCTTTTTCAAGGGTCTTGATGAGCAAAAAGAGTTCGTCGGCAGACCGGTTAGGCATCGTAAATGTCTTTCAGTAAAATCCTTGCCAGGTATGCATTTCAGCAAAATCCTTGGCGTTTACACAGCGTAAATTACGAAGCATTTTGGGTAAAAAAGAAAAAATGAATGCTTTACCTTGATATTGTGGCCAATTAAACTCCCGCAAATTGGGGTAAAATGGCAAAAAGAAAAACATGGCAGATCAAAAAATTTTCATCTTCGATACCACATTGCGCGATGGCGAACAGGTGCCTGGTTGCAAACTCAATACAAAGGAAAAAATTGAACTGGCCCTTGCTTTAGAAGCCTTGGGTGTAGACATTATTGAAGCAGGTTTTCCCATCTCCAGCCCCGGAGATTTTGAGTCGGTGTCAGAAATCTCCAAAATCATCACCAATGCAACGGTATGTGGCCTTTCCCGCGCAGTGGAAAAAGACATTGAAGTGGCCGGTCTGGCGCTGAAGCATGCCAAAAGGGGAAGAATACATACTGGTATTGGAACATCTGATTCACATATCAGAAGCAAGTTCAACAGCAACAGGGAAGAAATATTGATCCGGGCGGTTCAGGCTGTCAAATGGGCCAGGAATTTCACCGATGATGTTGAGTTTTACGCGGAGGATGCAGGCCGCACAGACAATGAATATCTTGCAAGGGTTGTAGAAGCGGTAATTGCTGCCGGAGCGACAACGGTGAATATTCCTGATACAACAGGATACTGTCTGCCAACCCAATATGGAGAAAAGATAGCCTTCCTGAAAAACAATGTATCCAATGTAGACAAAGCCATCCTCTCCTGCCATTGTCACAATGACCTTGGCATGGCCACCGCCAACTCAATCGCCGGTGCCATGAATGGCGCCAGACAAATCGAGTGTACTATCAATGGATTGGGTGAACGTGCCGGGAATACTGCTTTGGAAGAAGTAGTGATGGTATTGAAACAACATGCACATTTGGGGCTCTACACCAATATTGATGCAACACAACTCAATCCACTGAGTCAATTGGTTTCTGAAACAATGCGCATGGCAGTTCAACCCAACAAGTCCATTGTGGGGGCGAATGCATTTTCCCATTCTTCAGGCATCCACCAGGATGGCTTTTTGAAAGATTCGCAAACTTATGAGATCATCAGACCCGAGGAAGTGGGTGCGGCAACTTCAAAAATTGTCTTGACCGCCAGGAGCGGAAGATCAGCACTGGCCTATCGCTTCAAGAACTTAGGACATGAATTCAACAGGAACGATATCGATTTTTTGTATGATCAATTTCTACAATTAGCAGACACCATCAAGGAAGTGCAGGATACAAACCTTAGGTCCCTGGCCATGCAATACCTTGAAAAAAAATAAACAAAAGTGAACGACAACAAACATATTATAATTATACCAGGAGATGGCATCGGACCAGAGGTTACGAACCAGGCTATTCGTGCACTTGATGCAATTGGAAAAAAGTTTGGTCATCAATTCACTTACAGCTTCGCCTTGATGGGCGCAGATGCCATCGACAAGACAGGAGATCCACTTCCGCAGGAAACCATCGACCTATGCAAGCAAGCTGATGCCATCCTGCTGGGGGCTGTAGGTCATCCCAAATACGATCTTGACCCTTCTGCGAAAGTCAGGCCTGAACAGGGTTTGCTTAGAATCAGAAAAGAACTTGGACTGTTTGCCAACATCAGGCCGGTATCAACGTATCCATCCCTCTACCATTTGTCTCCGGTAAAATCAAGCCTGCTGGAGCATGTAGACATCGTCATCTACAGAGAATTGACCGGTGGAATATATTTTGGAAAAAAAGAGTTGAATGAAGCAGGAACGGTGGCATCAGATCTTTGCATTTACAACAAAGATGAAATCACAAGAATCGCC
>CANEWJ010000186.1 GCA_947442625.1 Chitinophagaceae bacterium | reverse complement strand
TTCCAGGATATTCTTTACGGCAATCCTCTTGACCATGTTCCCACTTTTCAACGGCAAGAAAGAAAGGATCGAGAAAAAAGATTATCTGCTCTTGATGGTTGCAGGTTTGCTGGGCGTTACCCTCAACCAGACCTTCTCGATCATGGGCATTGCATCCACCAATCCCATTCACTCCTCTTTGTTGATCATGTCAACACCCATCATTGTATCTGTTCTGGCAGCCATTTTTCTGAAAGAAAGTTTTGGTGGAAACAAAATCATTGGGTTGTTGCTTGGATTAACAGGGGCCTTTATTTTAATCAAAAGCCGAGCAACCTCAGGTGAAGTCCATCCGCCTACCATGCTGGGTGATGTCCTGATTCTTGCCGGATCGGTATGTTATTCTACCTATTTAATCCTGATCAGAAAGGTTTCAAAAAAGTACTCGCCCATTACCATCCTGAGGTTTGTATTTCTGTTCGGAGCCTTGTTCAGCCTACCTTTCAGCCTTCAAAGTTTTGCAACAGCAGAATGGTCCGCTTTTTCAGGTTGGGATTGGTTCTCCATCCTTTACATTGTTTTGTTGGGCACCCTCGCCGCGAACCTGCTGATGAACTGGGGCGTACAACAATGGGGACCTTCCAAAACAGGAAGCTTTGTTTATTTCCAACCTGTTTTCGGAACCCTTGGCGCAGTACTGTTGATGGGTGAACAATTCAGTATAGGCAAGGCAATAGCAGGCCTGTTGATTGTCGCAGGCGTTTGGATTACTTCAATGAAATTGAAAAAGAAAGAATCCGTTAAGGAATGATTTTCATTTGCTGCATCCATTTTACAAGAAGGTCAGTCCATTTAACATCACTGGTTTTGTTGTTCATGCCAAAACCATGACCACCCTTCTCATACACATACAATTCCCCAGCTACCCCCATTTTTTTGAGCTGAGCCAAATACATTTCTGAATTCTCGATGGGAACTGCCTTGTCATCTTTGGCATGCACCAAAAAAGCAGGAGGCGTTTGGGCATTTACCTGAAGTTCATTGGAATAATAATTGATCAGGCTGGCAGTGGTATCGGGGCTCAACAAATTGTTTCTTGATCCCAAATGGGCATACTTACCAAATGAAATTACAGGATAAATCAATACCTGAAAATCAGGCCTCAATGATGTTTTCCCTTTAAAATTAAGCTTTGGGTCGTTGTAATGAACACCAAGAGAAGAAGCCAGGTGTCCACCAGCAGAGAATCCCATGATGCCAATTTTATCAGGATCAATGCCCCATTTCTTTGCATTTTTTCTGACCATAAAAATGGCCTGCTGTGCATCTTGCAAGGGAGCAATTTCTTTGTGCTGCTGGTGCTTGGCAGATGGAATCCTGTATTTGAGTACCACGGCATGAACGCCGATGCCATTAAAATACTTTGCCACATCAGTTCCCTCGTGCTGGGCGGCAAGAATACCATATCCACCACCCGGACAAATGATCACACAAGGCTTTTTTGATCCATCGTCACCAGCACTGAAAAAAGCATAGCCAGGGACTGAAACTTTTGAGATCCTCAATATACCGCCGGTAACCGCTTCAGCTTCTTCATTGGCTGCCTGAATGAAATTGGGAACCTTCTTTTTGTACAAAGGTTCATATTGGGCAGTTGCAGAAAATGAAATCATCAGCGCTACAGTGACGGTGGCAAGAAAAGATTGATGCATGGTTTGTTGTTTAACCCCTGATGGTTTTGATCAAATCAAGAACCTGCTTTGCGATGCCCTCAATCCCATCATAATCGCGGGCTTCCATGAGTTTTTTGCTCACCAGCTTGCTGCCCATCCCGACTGCGCTTACGCCCGCTTTGAACCAACCTTCAATGCTTTCACGGGTGGTATCCACACCACCTGTAGGCATGAAAACCAGCTTAGGAAAAATTTCCTTGATGCTGCTCATGAATTCTGGACCAAGCAAGTTGCCAGGAAACAATTTAATAAATTTAACGCCTGCGTTTTCTGCAGCGATGATGTCTGTTGGCGTCATACAGCCAGGGCCAAAGAAAATATCATGTTCAACACAATGTGCTGCAACATCGGCAATATAACCAGGGCTTACCAGGAAGTCTGCACCAGCGGCCAGGTAATCGGTGGCATGCTGCATGTTCTTGATCGTACCAACGCCCAAAAGCATACCGGGCATTTCTGCATTGCGAACCTCAACCAATTTTTTAAAGTTCTGGAGGGCTGCATCACCACGGTTGGTGTATTCGATTGCAACAAGACCAGAACGGTGAAGGGCACGCAAGACCTCAACACTGATGGTTTCATCAGGATTGAAATACAGGGGAAGCATTCCTTGCGCCACAATGGCATCGATAACTACTTTTGCACTTGTCATAATAAGATGTTTACGTTGATCAATGTAATGATGAGATCCTTTAGATCTTAACTTTTATCACGAGTTTCTTGATTTCGCCCTCTCCAATCATGGGCGCATGCACATCTTCCGGAAAGAAGATCGCAAACTGTCCGTCCGTCAACTGGAAAAACATGTCAGGCTTGTCGGTATAAAACAAGACATCCTTCTCTGCATTGTAGGGCTCACGTTCAGACTTGCAGTCTTGGCGAGATTTCCACCCAAGGGTTTCAACACCCTTGATGCAAAGCTGGATATCAATGTTGGCATTGTGGCACTCAAATTTTGCAGAAGATTCCTCAGCCGTCATTCCTGCTTTATTTGAAATGATGGCCATCAGCCCCTCCGCTATTTCATACTTGCCCACTTCAAGCGAAGCCAGGTCGGTACTGTTGATATACTCAAACGCTTTCGCAAAAAGCGGATGTACGCTGCAATATTTGCTTGCATTCTGCACTGAATCAATGATCATGGTAATTTATTTTTAGCCTTGTTTTGATTGGATTAACGCTGAACCCTTCCACTACCATCACCCTTCATCAGGTCTTTCACTTCTCCCAATGTTGCATGGTTGAGGTCTCCTGGGATGGTATGCTTGATGGCACTTGCAGCCACACCAAACTCTGCCGCTTCAGGCATAGGCATGCCGGTAACCAGTCCATAAATCAATCCGCTGGCAAAGCTGTCGCCACTGCCCACACGGTCAACAATACGCACATTATACCTCTTGGTATGGTAGAACTCCGTACCATCATAGACCAATGCACTCCATCCGTTATCGCTTGCACTATGGCTTTCACGCAATGAAGAAGCGATGTATTTGAATCCGAATTTCTCTTTCATTTGCTTGAAAACGTCCTTGAAGCCATCAAGATCCAATTCACCTTTGGTAACATCAGTATCTTTTGCTTTGAAGCCAAGGGTAGTGTCGGCATCTTCTTCGTTGCCGATGCAAACATCAACATACTGGCAAAGCTTTGTCATCACTTCCCTTGCCTTTTCCTTGCTCCACAATTTCTTGCGGTAGTTCAAGTCGATGCTGGTGGTAATGCCTTTTGCCTTGGCTGCTTTCAAAGCTGCTTCGGTCAATGCAGCTGCTTTGTCAGACAAGGCAGGTGTAATCCCTGTTGTATGGAACCAGTCTGCACCATCAAGGATCTTATCAAAATCAAATTCTGAAGCATCAACATCTGCGATGGATGCGCCAGCCCTGTCATACACAACCTGAGATGCCCTCATAGAAGCACCTGTCTCCAGGAAGTAAATACCGAGCCTGTCACCACCCCTGGCGATGAACTGCGTATCTACACCGTAACGGCGAAGATGGTTGATGGCAGACTGACCAATTGGGTTGTTGGGAACTTTGGTTACAAATGTTCCGTTCAGTCCATAATTGCACAAAGCAGCGGCAACATTGGCTTCACCACCACCATAGGTGATGTCAAATGTATCTGCCTGAACAAAACGCTTAAAATCCGGTGTTGACAAACGGAGCATGATTTCTCCAAGGGTTACAACTTTCTTTGACAT
>CANEWJ010000185.1 GCA_947442625.1 Chitinophagaceae bacterium | reverse complement strand
GCGGCAGACCTTTCCATCCCCCAGCAAATGGTTGATGGCAGAAGGATCACCGATGCCGAAACACTGAAAGTGGTCACGATGGTCTATGCCGGGCTGATCAACAAACAGCTTGTTGCATCGCTCAATGCCATGAATGCCGCATCCATCGGGCTCTCTGGTGCTGATGGCAACTGCATCACTGCACACAAGCGGGTGCATCCAACGATTGATTTTGGATTTGTGGGAGATGTGGACAGCGTGAACACCAAGCTGATTCTTTCGCTCCTGGACATGGACCTCAACATCATCATTGCCCCCATCACACAAGACAAAACCGGTCAACTGCTGAACACCAATGCCGATACCATCGCACAAGAAATCGCCAAGGCAATGGCCAACCATATTCCTGTCACACTGGTCTATTCATTTGAAAAGAAAGGTGTGCTGCAAGATGTCAATGATGAAAACAGTGCCATCCCCATGATCAACAGTGCATTGTTTGATCAGTTGAAAAAAGACAAGGCTATTTTTGCCGGGATGATCCCCAAACTTGACAATGCTTTTGCTGCGCTCCAGGCTGGTGTAGAGAAGGTGATCATTGGAGAGGCCACCGAACTCAATGCATTGATAGAAGGAAAAACAGGCACCACCATCTGCTGATAAAAAATACCAACATGTCAACCATACAAACCATCACACATAGCGCAATTAATCTTCTTAAGAAAATGATTGCCACACCCTCATTGAGCAGGGAGGAAAAAGAGGTGGCAGACCTGATCGAACAATACCTTCAGGAAAATGGGATAACCACAGGCAGACTGATCAACAATGTTTATGCATTGAACAAGTATTTTGACCCTGCCAAAAAAAGCATCCTGCTGAACTCACACCATGATACGGTAAAGCCCGCAAAAGGATATACAACGGATCCTTTTACCCCAACAGAAATTGAAGGCCGCCTGATTGGCCTGGGCAGCAATGATGCCGGAGGCCCCTTGGTTTCCCTGATCGCAACATTCATTCATTTTTTCAATAGAGAAGACCTGCCTTTCAATATCATCCTGGCAGCAACTGCTGAAGAAGAAATCTCTGGTACAAACGGGGTAGAGCTGCTGCTGAATAATGAGCAGTTTTTAGACAGGCTTCAGGGCAGCACCTTCATGGGTGCATTGGTGGGAGAACCCACCAAAATGCAGATGGCAGTGGCTGAACGCGGACTGCTTGTATTGGATGGAACCGTTCATGGTAGGGCCGGCCATGCAGCCAGGGAAGAGGGCATCAATGCCATCTACCTTGCCATGCAAGATATTCAAGCCATTGCACAAATGGATTTTGAAAAAACATCTGAGCTGCTTGGAAAAACAACTGCAAAAGTAACGGTCATTGAAACCGACAACAAGGCACATAATGTGGTGCCGGCTACCTGCCGATTCGTTGTTGATGTTAGGGTTAATGAACATTATGATTTTGATGAGGTGCTTGATCGCTTGAAAGCCAACCTGAAAGCCGAGCTGGTTCCCAGAAGTTTCAGGTTGAGGTCCAGCATGATTGCCATGGATCACCCTATTGTGAAAGCAGGCAAACAGCTTGGTCTCTCCCATTATGGGTCTCCCACCACCAGCGACAAGGCATTGATGACCTTTCCTGCCCTTAAAATAGGCCCCGGTGATTCTGCAAGAAGTCATACCGCCGATGAGTATATTTACATTTCAGAGATTGAAAACGGCATCATTGGTTATATTCAATTGCTTGAAACAACCATTTCCGTTTACTGATCATTTCCCCAATACATTATCATGAAACTTTGGAGCAAAAACAAAACATCAACAGCAGCGCAAATAGAAGCCTTTACTGTAGGGAGAGACCGCGATTTTGATGTCCAGATGGCAGGCTTTGATGTGGAGGGCTCCATTGCACATGTAACGATGTTGGGAGAACAGGGGCTGATGAGCAAGGAACAGGCTGACCTGGCTGTAGCTGAGTTGAAAAAAATACTGATCACTATTGAAGCCGGTCAATTCACCATTGATGCCGGTGCAGAAGATATCCATTCACACATTGAATTCATGCTCACTGAACGCATCGGTGATGTAGGAAAAATGATCCATACCGGCAGAAGCAGAAATGACCAGGTGGCGGTAGACATCAAGCTCTTCTTGCGCTCCGCCATCATTGATGTCAAAGATGAGATGCAATCGCTTTTTGACCTGCTCATCCAAAAAAGCAATCAGCACAAGGATACGTTGATTCCAGGCTATACCCATCTTCAAATTGCGATGCCATCATCCATCGGTCTATGGCTGGGCGCCTATGCAGAAAGCCTTGTTGATGACATGGAATTTGTTGCTGCCGCCTTTAAAGTGGCCAACAAAAATCCTCTGGGCAGTGGCGCCGGCTATGGATCTTCGTTTCCATTGAACAGGGCCCGCACCACGGCATTGTTACATTTCAATACCCTCAACTATAATGCCGTTTATGCGCAAATGAGCAGGGGAAAAACGGAGAAGCTGACCGCCATGGCGATGGCTTCTGTTGCGGCAACATTGAGCCGTTTGGCAATGGATTGTTGTTTGTTCATGAGCCAGAATTTTGGTTTTATTCATTTTCCTGATGAGCTGACCACCGGCAGCAGCATCATGCCCCACAAAAAAAATCCTGATGTATTTGAATTGATCCGTGGCAAATGCAACAGGATACAGGCTGTTCCCAATGAACTTACCCTGCTGATCAACAATCTTCCTTCAGGATATCACCGCGACATGCAGCTGACAAAGGAAATCCTGTTTCCTGCCATGGAGGAACTCCGTTCTTGCATGGAGATGATGAAACTGATGTTGAATGCCCTTGGTGTAAGGGAAAATATTCTTACGGAAGAAAAATACAAATACCTGTTCAGCGTTGAGAAAGTCAATGAATTGGTCAACCAGGGCATTCCCTTCAGGGATGCCTATGCACAGGTGGGAAACATGATTGATCAGGGAAATTTCCATTTCGATGCCACACAAAAACTGAACCATACCCACGAGGGGAGCATTGGTAATTTGTGCACAGCAGAGATCAATGCACAAATGCAATCAGTTGCTGCTGTAATCAAGATTGGTTAAATAAAGATGCTATTGTTTGCCTTTCCAACGCAGGGTCTTGATCAGGTGTTTGATGTCTTCTTCCAGAAAATCACTGACCACTGAGATGGAGTCTGCATTGGGTGAAGCATCAAAATACAGCGCCCCACGCAGAAAATGCCTGGCCGTATCAGCAACATAGAACTGCTTTGATGTTGCCGCCTCTCCTGCCACATAAAAATACACGCCGGTGGAACCGTTTTCTGTAGCAAAAGCAGAATCAATGATGCCACTGGCCTTGATGGTATGCTTATAGGTCATTTTATAAGCCTCTTCCCGTAGGTTTTCAAAGCTGTTGCCCACCACTGAATCTTTATATCCGGTTGGGGTTTTGATTTTATACACAGAACTGCCCGTGATGGATTTATAGCTGAGGTAGATCCTGCCCTGGAACTGATCAAAATTGACATTGATCCAATAGGGATTGTTGCCAGTGCTGTCGGCTTCTTTAGAGATGTGGGCATAGACAGGATACTCAAAAGCATAGGGATAACCGGGCTCATTGAACGCTTTGTAAGCCCTTTGGGGTAGGTCTATCTTGAAGTAACTTCTTGGCCTGGGCGTATAATCGCTGTTGCAGGCAAAAACGGATGCAACCAATAGAAACAGAAACAGTCTGTTGAGAAATTTTTTCATGAAATGATTTATTGCTGCGGTGCAGCGATGGTAATCTTGATCTTGTGGATGCGGTTCATGGCAACCTCCAGAACAGTAAAAGTGAAATCATTGGCAACCAATACCTGGTTCAATTTGGGTATCTCTCCAGCGAGTTCCAGCACAAGCCCCGCCACTGTTTCGCTGTCACCCCTGAT
>CANEWJ010000184.1 GCA_947442625.1 Chitinophagaceae bacterium | reverse complement strand
CGCGCCCAGACAAACATGCCCACTTGATTTTTTGAATAGCTGCATCCAAGCAAATCAAGCAAGACCAGGGCCTGCTCCTTGCGTTGCGCGTATATTTTATTGACTTCATCAAACCAGTCTTGATCCAATGCCAATGCTTTTGCTGCAGCAACCTGTACAGGTAAAAACATGCCTGAATCCATGTTGCTCTTAAAGCGCAATATTGCATTGATGTGTGCTGCTGAGCCCACAATCATTCCCACACGCCATCCAGCCATGTTATGGGATTTGCTCAGTGAATTGAGCTCCACAACAACTTCTTTGGTCTTGTCAAATTCAAATAGACTCAATGGTTCGTCATTGAGGATAAAGCTATAGGGATTGTCATGAACAATCAAGATGTCATTGGCTTTGGCAAAATCAATGATTTCCTGTAACAACTGCTTGTCCGGCAACTGGCCAGTGGGCATATGAGGATAATTCAGAAAGAGCAATTTCACTTTGCCCGTGGATTGGGAATTGTAAAGCGCAATCATTTGTTTCCAGGCATTGATATCAGGATGCCAATCATGCGCTTCATCCAGCCGGTAAGCCAGCACTTCGCCACCCGCCAACTTCACTGCACTGGTATAGGTTGGATACCCAGGGTTGGGCACCAGGGCCGCATCTCCCTGATCCAGGTAAGTCATGCAGATGTGCATGATGCCCTCTTTGCTTCCAATCAGGGGCAGCACTTCAGTATTGGGATCCACTTCCACCTGATACCATTTCTTGTACCAGGCCGAAACGGCATTGCGCAGCACAGGAGATCCCTTGTAAGACTGGTAGGCATGGGTATTGGGCTTGGCCGCTTCCTGGTGCAAAGCCTCAACCACGGATGGATGTGGCGGCAGGTCAGGGCTTCCAATGCCCAGGTTGACAACCTGATGACCGGTTTTATTGAGTGCTTCGATCTCCCTCAACTTTGATGAAAAATAATACTCACCAATCCCATTCAATCGTGATGAAACATTGATCATGATCCTACTTGTTGAATTTTCCTTTTTTATAAACACCTAAAACCCTGAGAAATGCTGTTTTCTTCTCCAATTTTCCTATGAGTTTTTTATATTGTCCGATGGCTTCAAATTCAAGGTCCGCATGAAACCCATACTTGAACTGACTTCCGGCAATCGGAAATGATTGAAGTTTGCTCAGGTTGATGCCTTCTTTTGCAATCAGCGTCAACACTTCAGACAGCCTTCCTTTTGCGTGATCTGTATGAAAATTGATCGATGCCTTGTTGGCGCCCTCCACCTCAGAAGGACTTTGTTGCAGGATCAGAAATCGGGTATAATTGTTTTTGACATCATGAATCTTCGGTGCAATGATGTCTAAGCCAAACAATTCTGCAGCCAGCTTTCCAGCAATCGCTGCAACATGCTTGCTTTTCCTTAGATGAACATGCTTGGCGCTGAGTGCCGTATCTTCTGTTTCGATCAATTTCCAGCCTTTCGGGTTCAGGAATCCTAGGCACTGCTGAAGTGCCATTGGATGAGAATGCACTTCTTTTATATCTGTTAGTTTTACCCCAGGATTGACCATCAGGTGCTGGTCAATCTGCAGGTAAACTTCTCCCGCAACGAAGAGGTCTGACTTCTGAAGAAGATTGTAGTTGGGCAAAATACTTCCAGCAATCGAGTTTTCAATGGCCATGATGCCACCCATGGTGGTTTTTTTATCTGATGCCTGCTTGATTACCTCAGGGAATGTTGCACAGGGAAGAATCTGCACATTTTTTCCATAAAAAGACCTTGCAGCTACCTGGTGAAAACTGCCTTCATACCCCTGGATGGCCACAGGCAATTTGGGCTGTATTTTTTTGTCCTCCCCCCGCTTTGATGTCTTTTCCAATTTTGTCTCGCTCATTGGTTTTTGCTTAAAAAAAAATCCCGGGGGTTAGCCGGGATCCTTATGTTGATGTTGTGTTTAATATTTGATTTTCAACAAAAAGCTCCCGTACCACTGGTAAAGTAGTAATAAAAATAAAAGAAGTAACGGGTTCTGTTCGATATCATCTATGCAAATATAAGAAACTTAAAACATTTTCAAAAATCAAATTAAAATCTCTTTCTTGGGCCTCCACTGTCTGCATCGTTCATTCGGATCTGTCTGCCCTTGAATTTTTTGCCGTCAATCATCTTGATCATTTGATTGGCAGCACCACTTTCGATCTCCACCCAGCTGTTCATTTCTTTCATGTCAATCTTGCCCAGTACCTCTTTCTTCAGGTCACTGAGATCAAGAATGAACTGCAGGAAACTTGCCTTATAGAAACCATCCTTGGTTCCAAGATTGATGAAAAGCTTCTTATACCCTGCTCCACCACGGTCTGAGGATGAACGCTCCATTCTTTTTCCCCCTGACTCACGCCTGTCTGTTGAACGCTCATTAAACCGGTCGCTGGTTCTTTCAGCCCTGCGGTCGTCCCTTACATTCAGATCAGCGGCATTCTCATAATACTGAAGGAATCTGTCAAATTCCAGCGCAGCAACCCTTGTGAGGATCTCTTCCTTCTCCATGTCCACAAATTTTTCGCGGAGCAAAGGAATATAGGTTTCATATTCTCCATGGCTGATGTCTGCTTTCAACATTTTATCAATAAAATGGAAGAACTGCTTTCTGCAAACGTCTTTGCCCGAAGGAATGTCCAGCTTGTGAAAGCGGTTGTTCAGCAATTTCTCAATCTGGCGCAACCTATAGGCTTCGCGCTGGCTGATGATAGAGATACAGATACCACTGTTTCCTGCACGGCCTGTTCTGCCACTCCTGTGGGTATAGACTTCCGGATCATCTGGAAGCTCATAATTGATTACATGGGTTATGCCCTGCACATCAATGCCTCTGGCGGCTACATCGGTTGCGATCAACAATTGAAGGCTTTTCTCCCTGAACCGTGCCATTACTTTGTCTCGCTGTGCCTGGGTCAAGTCACCATGAAGGGCTTCAATATCATAGCCCTCCCTGATCAGTGACTCGGTAATGCTTTGTGCATCTGCCTTGGTACGGGTGAATATAATGCCATAGATACCGGGATTGAAATCGATGATCCGTTTCAGGGTATGATAGCGGTTAACCCCGGATGTGGTATAATATTGATGATCAATGTTTACATTTGAGGAATTGGCCTTGCCAATGGTCACTTCAGCAGGTGTAGTCATGAAACGCTTGCTTACCTGCTTTACTTCTGAAGGCATGGTAGCACTGAACAGCCAGATGCTGTTTTTATTGGGCGTATTGCCTAGGATAAACTCAATGTCTTCCCGGAAACCCATGTTCAACATCTCATCGGCCTCATCCAGGACAATATAATTGATGTTCTCCAGGTTAATGGCCTTTCGCTCAATGAGGTCAATCAATCGACCGGGAGTGGCGACTACAATTTGTACACCTCTCTTGAGGTCCCTGATTTGGTCACCTATAGAAGCCCCGCCATAAACAGCAACAGACTTGATGGATTTTTTGTGAAGGGAAAACTTTGCGATGTCTTTGGTGATCTGCATGCACAGCTCACGGGTTGGGCATACCACCAAAGCTTGGGGGTGGCGTGCTTCACTATCAACCAACTGCAAAAGGGGAAGTCCAAAGGCGGCAGTCTTACCGGTGCCTGTTTGGGCCAGGCCTACGAAATCCTTTGTTCCGCTCAATAGAATAGGAATAGCTTTTTCCTGAATGGGGGTGGGCTCAGTGAACCCAAGGGCATTAATACCTTGCAATAACGACTCTTCAATGCCTAACGCTTCAAAACTCATATTAAATACTTTTGGCAAAGGTAAACTTATTCAGCGAGAAAGGGAAGCAAACAAGACAAAGAGCTGATAATCAATAAAATAAAAAAGTCATCCCGTAGAAACGGGACGACTTCAACGATTGCTTGCCATATGAAAAAAAGATT
>CANEWJ010000183.1 GCA_947442625.1 Chitinophagaceae bacterium | reverse complement strand
GCACCCAAGTCGAAGAAGAAAGAGGAAGATGATGATGATTTTGATCAGGACGATGAATTGCCTGCAAAAAAATCAGGAAGATCTTCTGATGACGACGACGACGCAGATGTTGATGTGGACGATGATTGGGAAAAAGCCGAGGAGGATGAAAGCTGGGATCCAGACTTCCAGGAGTTTGATATCCCCAAGTCCAAGTCTTCCAAATCAGGTGGCGGCAAAAAAGCTTCAGACGATGAGGACTTTTCAATCGATGATGAGTTCAAGGATCTGGGCTATTTTGATGATGGTGCAGGCGGCGGTGGTGGATTCGACGATGATGATGATTTCTAGATCATCCCCTCTTTTTTACAGCCTTCATGTTTCTTGGTGGAGCAGGGAGTTGAACAGGTTCAGGGAAACCATCTCCAGCACTCAAATTTTGTTGCATGATCAACAAAATCGACTCTTGTGCAACCTGGTTTCGCTTTTGAATGAATGCGTTGATTTTTTCCCTGGGCAACCGCATAGGATAAGGCTCAGTTGACACTTTTCTATCAAAATCCGGATTCCACTTATTGAACTGTATAAGGTCAATGGCAAGGTTCTTGGTGATGACCTGGCTTGCATACCTGCCAGTAATGCTGATGGTATCTGTTGAAGAAAGTTCTTCAGCAGTAAGTACCGGCAACTTTTGATCCGGTTTTTTTATTCCTGTTGTTTCACTCCCATTGCGTTCAAAAATATAGTGGGTGGCAATGAATTTCTTAACATGGTTCCTGGATTCTGCAGGCAGTTGATGCTGGATCGTCCAAAAATCCCTTGACTTCTTTGACGCAATGATTTTTTCTACCCTTGCCGGGCCTCCGTTGTAGGCGGCCACCACAAGCAACCAATCCCCCAGCTGTTCATAGAGCCGGCTCAGAAATTTCGCTGCTGCATGGGTACTTTTATACAGGTCCATTCTGTCATCTCTTGTAGCAGTTACAATCAGCCCCAGGTCTTTTGCTGTGCCAGGCATGAATTGCCAGGGGCCAACGGCTCCTGCGGAAGACAAGGCTGTGCTTTTGAGGTCTGATTCAATGACAGCGAGGTATTTGAGTGATGGGGGGAGGTGGTATCGATTGAGGACAGATTCAATCATGATGAAATAGGGCTGGCCCCAAACCTTCATGTTGGTCAAACGGGCTTCATGCACTTCAAGATAATCCTTCACAAATCCTACTGCTCTTGGGTTCAATTCACCCCACTGGATTTTGGGGAGCTTGCTGGTATCCTGTTGTTGTGTTGGTGCGCCATGACTGGAAATGAAAATGAAGATGGCCAGCAGGCATGCTACGGTAGATTTTCCCATGGCCATGGTTAATTTTTCAAAGCCTTGGAGGAAAAATCCAGGAGTTTATGTTCCTGCAGCCTGTCAGACATCACCTGGACGCCAAAAGGCATACCATTGGAGTGTTTGAAAAGGGGGAGGGATATGCCCGCAATTCCAGCAAGATTGGCATAGACAGTGTAAAGATCACCCAGAAACATCTCAACGGCATCATTGCTTTTTTCGCCAAAACGAAAAGCCGTTGAAGGGGTTGTTGGCATGAGGATAAGATCATATTCGGCAAATACTGCGTTGGTCTTGTCTGCAATCAGGCGCCTTACCTGCTGTGCTTTTGCATAATAGGCATCATAATATCCTGTGCTGAGTACAAAGGTACCCAGCATGATCCTTCGTTTCACTTCTTTTCCGAATCCTTCTGACCTGGTTTTTTTATAGAGCTCATTCAGGTTATTGGTCTGGTTGCTTGTTCTGTAACCAAATTTGATTCCGTCGTATCGCGAAAGATTGGACGATGCTTCTGCAGTGGTCAGCACGTAATATGCTGGAACGATATGATCAAGATAATTAAAATCAACGGGTTCAAGGGTATGGCCTGCTTTTTTGAGGACGTCCATCCAGTCGAGGATATTTTTCCTGATCTCAGGATCCAGGGATGGATGTTCAAGGCTTTGAGGGAAGTAGGCCAGGCGGTACTTGCGTTCGGTATTGAGCTGTGCTGCATAGTTCGGCACTGGGGCATCGCTACAGGTACTGTCAAATTCATCCTGACCAGCAATTACGGAAAGTACGATGGAGAGGTCTTCTATGTTCTTGGAGAAAATGCCAATCTGGTCAAAGGAAGATGCATAGGCCAAAAGGCCGTACCGGGAAATTCTTCCATAGCCTGGTTTCATGCCAACAATGCCACAAAAATCTGCTGGTTGTCTTACCGAACCACCTGTATCTGATCCGAGGCTTACCATGCACATGTCGGCCTGAACGGCAACGGCGGATCCCCCAGAAGAGCCTCCCGGAACCCTGCTCTCGTCTTGGGCATTCAATACCCTGCCATGAACAGAATTCTCATTGGAAGAACCCATCGCAAATTCATCGCAGTTTAGGTTACCGATGATGATGGCATCCTCATCCAACAACCGTTGAATGGCGGTGGCATTGTAGATGGCCGTATAACCTTTCAAGATGCCCGAAGCCGCACCTACATGGTGATTGTTGTAGCAGAGTACATCTTTGATACCGATAACAACGCCGTAGAGTTTGCCCCAGGAGTTGGGATCGTTGTTTTTTAGGTCAAGGGTTTTGGCCCTTTCCAGCGCTTCTTCCTCAAATACCTCAACGAAGGCATTCAGGTGATGCTTGCTTGCAATTTGCTCAAGATAGGATGAAGTGATGTCTTTGCAGCTGAGTTCGCCACATGACAATGTTCTTCGGAGTTCCGATATAGAATGGTGAACGTACAACCTTGGTAGCTAAGAATTAGTTGGCTTGCTTGTCTTTTTCCTGCATACCGTCTTCGATCTCTTTCTTTACGTTGGATTTTGCATCGTTGAATTCACGGATGCCCTTTCCAAGGCCACGCATGAATTCAGGGATTTTGCGACCACCGAAAAGGATCAAAACAGCAAGTATGATGAAGATCCACTCAGAACCACCGGGCATTGCCAACAAAAATGCGCTATTGGATAACATGGTATTAAATTTTGATAGAAGACAAATCTACTATTTTTTTCATGGCTTTAGGAAGCATGGGCATAAAAAAAATCCCGCACCAGGCGGGATTAACAAAAAATTGTGCGAAGGAGTTATCTGACTCTTTTTTCTTTGATCCTTGCCCTCTTACCGCTTCTTTCCCTGAGGAAGTAGAGCTTGGCACGGCGAACCTTACCAGTTTTGTTCAGGGTAACTGATTCAATATTGGGTGAAGCAACGGGAAAAGTTCTCTCAACACCAATACCATCAGAGATTTTCCTTACGGTAAATGTAGCAGTTCCAGTGGTTCCCTGGCGCTTGATGACATCACCTTTGAAGCTCTGGATCCTTTCCTTGTTTCCTTCAATGATTTTATAGTTAACGGTAACATTGTCACCGGCCTTGAACTTAGGGAAATTGTTGACTGGGGTCAACTGCTCATGTACAAATGCGATAGCTTGATTCATAACCTAAAATTTGGAGTGCAAAAGTATAATTATTCCTATTTATTACAAAATCTATTTATTATCTGGCAACGTTAACGGCCCTCTTTTCACGAATCACCGTTACTTTGATCTGTCCCGGGTAGGTCATTTCTGTTTGGATTTTCTGTGCCATTTCAAAACTGAGCTTATCGCTGTCGCCATCTGAAACCTTGTCGGCTTCAACAATAACCCTTAGTTCTCGTCCTGCCTGGATCGCATAGGCTTTCTCAACCCCCTGGTACGTCATGGCCAGGTTTTCGAGGTCCTTGATCCGCTGGATGTATTGTTGCATGATCTCCCTTCTTGCACCCGGTCTTGCTCCGCTGATGGCGTCACAGGCCTGGATGATGGGGGAGATGACATACTGCATTTCAGTTTCATCGTGGTGGGCAGCAATGGCATTGACTACAGCAGGATTTTCGCCGTACTTTTCAGCCAGTTTACCTCCCAGCAAGGCATGGCTCAATT
>CANEWJ010000182.1 GCA_947442625.1 Chitinophagaceae bacterium | reverse complement strand
GGTTACACTTGAAAATTTCAGCCTGGATCCCAGCTCTCCATCCTTTATTTCTTTTCAGCAGGAACACCTGAAACCTGTAACCAAGTTTATTTTTATTCTGCCTGAATACAATGGGAGCTACCCCGGTATTTTCAAGAGCATGATTGATATTACCGATATCAAGAGCTGTTGGCCTGGGAAAAAAGCATTGTTGGTTGGTGTTGCCACAGGCAAAGGAGGTAATATCAGGGGATTGGAGCATGTTACCGGTGTGTTGAATTACCTTAAAGTGAATGTGCTCGCCAACAAGCTGCCTATTTCAGCGGTTGACAAGTTGATGGATGCTGAGGGGAATATCATTGATGCTTCAACCATCAACAGCATTGAACAACAAGTTGCGGAATTCATTTATTTTTAGGCCATGAAAAGACTATTGGGATCCTGGTTTTTTATCCTCATCATGCTGGCTGTGGACTTCTATGTTTTTCAGTCACTCCGTGTTGTAACCTCATCTTTGTCTCCCAAAACCAGGCTGACCATCCATTTGTTTTACTGGTCATTTACTGCTGTGGCACTCTTGCTTTTTATTACCATCTCCTTTGTCGGATTCGAAAAACTTCCCCAACTGGTGAGGAGTTTTGTATTTCCCATCGTCATTGGTTTCTTTATCGCTAAAATAGTGGCCACCTTGTTTTTTCTGCTAGATGATCTCCGCAGGATTTTTCAGTGGGGAGGGGGCAAGGCTATTGCTGCGATCAATGGGTCGGCATCAAATGCTGAGGGTATCAGCAGGTCTGTATTTCTGTCCTGGCTTGGCATTGGGGTAGGCGGTGGACTTTTCGGAACGCTGCTGTATGGATTTGGAAACAAATACAAGTACAGGGTTGAAAAGGTTAAGTTAACGTTCGAGAACCTTCCCTCTGCATTTAAAGGACTGAAAATCATTCAAGTATCTGACATACATGCGGGAAGTCTTGAGGATAAGGGTGCAGTTGAAAAAGGTGTCCGAAAATTGATGGAGCAAGAACCGGACCTGGTATTCTTTACAGGAGATCTTGTCAACAATGTGGCCACTGAAATGGATGGATTCATTGATGTTTTCTCAAGCATAAAAGCACCCATGGGTGTATTTAGTATTTTGGGAAACCATGATTATGGGGATTATGTCAAGTGGCCCAGCAAAGATGCCAAAGAAGCCAATCTCAATCGCCTCAAGGAAATTCATGGCGAGATGGGTTGGCGCTTGTTGCTCAATGAAAACGTTACCATTGAAAAAGATGGTGAGACCATTGCCCTGATCGGGATAGAGAATTGGGGTGCAAAGGGTAATTTTAGCCGTTATGGAGACCTTCAGAAAGCATACGACGGTACAGGATCTCATCCCTTCAAGATACTGTTGAGTCACGATCCCAGTCATTGGGAGGCACAGGTTTGCAAAGACTACAAAGACATCGACCTCATGTTTTCAGGCCACACCCATGGGATGCAATTTGGCGTAGAAATTCCAGGATTCAGGTGGAGCCCTGTTCAATACATGTACAAACATTGGGCAGGTGTTTACCGGAACAGCAAGCAGAAACTATATGTTAACCGTGGATTTGGCTTTCTGGGCTATCCAGGAAGGGTTGGCATTCTGCCTGAAATAACACTGATAGAATTGGCATAAGATTTAACAAAGGGTTTTAATATTCCCCTTTATTTTTCTTTTATTTTCAAACGGCCATATTGTTTCTCTAATTTCATGTACATGCAACATGCTTTAAAGCCAGTGTTTTTGTCTTGTTTATTTGTGTTCCTGTCAAACTTCTTGGTTGCACAGGAACAGGGTCTGGACACGATTGCTTTGAAGGCCGAATTGTCTTCGATGAAAACGGATAGCCTGATCAATGAATTGAGGAGCATGCTTGATTCAGCAGGACGTAACCAAAGTTTTTTTTCCATCAACATCTCAGCCAGCAACAGGCTCTTCAGCACAAAGAACAATGCCTTTAATTCTCAACAGTCCAGTGCAGGTGTTACAGCAATTCTTCCATCTGTTTCATATATGCACAAGTCAGGATTGGGATTGTCTGCTACAGGATACGTGAGGGGCATTGATGGAACCCCATCGCTTTATCAAATGGCCCTCAGCCCTTCATATGATCATATTGGGGAAAAATCCATGTATGGCATTTCCTATACCTACTACAGCAAGGATGAACAACTGAGTACAGCTGTAACGCCTTATGACCATGAGGTCTATGCCTATGTCCAACACAGAAAATCATGGCTAAGGCCCGCCCTGGCATTGGGTTGGGCTGAAGGGCAGTACGAGGACGTATCTACCATTCCCCTAAAATTCAATGGGAATTATTATTGGATAAAAGATACTTCAAATGTAATGCTCAATGACCTGTCTGTCAGTGCATCCATTTCGCATGCATTCTCATTCAGTGAAGTGCTTGGTAAAAATGATATGCTGTTGATTTCACCACAGCTCAGCTTGATCGGAGGAATGCAAAGCTATTCCACTGTTTCAAGGTCTACGACGATTGTGGGCACAAGAACAAGAGAGGCGGAGCTTGAAAGAATCAGAAAACGCTATAATGTTTCCAGAACCGATATTTCGCGTTTCACACTACAAACTGCCGCCTTCTCAACCAGTTTTTCATGGTACAGAAAAGCGTTCTCCATTTCTGCGGGGTATTTTTTAGCCTATTATTTTAACAGCAGCATGTCCAATAAAACTGCTCATATATTCAATTTGAGCACAGGTTTGACATTTTAGTATTTATTTATAAACTTTAGATTGGATTTGCCACTGCATCGGATTACTTTCATGCTTGGGAATTATTTCATCAACAAAATTGATCGCATGAAAAAAATTATCTTGATCCTGTTTGTGGGCTTATTTACCACTGGGGTAAACGCGCAGGGATTTAAAATTGGGGTTAAGCTGGGTTCCAACATCACTGATGTAACTGGGCTTCAATTCAAGGATGGATTCAACTACAGTTATCATGCCGGCGTTTTTTCTGAGATCATGTTCTCTAAATATCTTGGCATACAGCCTGAAGCATTGTGGAGCCAAACCAACCTCACCAGGGCTACAACAATTTCATCCCTTTATCAACCCTCTTTGGGTTCGCTCAACAGCATAGAGTTGACCTATTTGTCCATTCCTGTACTCTTGAACATAAGACCCACCAAATTGATAACACTTCAGGCTGGTCCGCAATTTGGCATCCTGGTAGATAAAACCCAAACAGCCACTGCCAATGCAGGAAATGCCTTCAAAAACGGAGATCTTTCAATGGTCGGCGGGGTTCAATTCAACTTGTTTAAGTTGAAGTTTTATGGACGTTACCTCGCGGGGTTGAACAATATCAATGATCTCAGCGACCAAGACAAGTGGAAAAGCAAGACCTATCAATTGGGCGTTTCCCTGGCATTCTAAAAAAAGTACAGCGCAGAAAGAACCCGGTCTTTGGCCGGGATTTTTTGTTGGCATCAAAGTTGGGATATATACCCAATACCCTCATAAACCAGGTTTTGGGGAGGGTAGTATGTCATATTGTCTTAAATGATCAAGCATGGAACTGAACATGAATTTTTTACAACAAGAGGATGAAGTTGACTTCATGCCCATCATACCATTCAATGAAAATGAGGGGGATGGTACCGACGATACACTGATTCCAAAGGAATTGCCTTTGTTACCGCTCAGGAATACTGTTCTATTTCCAGGCGTTGTTATACCCATAACCGTTGGCAGAGATAAGTCAATCAAGGCCATTGCAGAGTCATACAAGACTGACAAATTGGTAGGTGTGCTCTCCCAAAAAGACAGCAATATTGAAGATCCAGGAATTGGAGATCTTGTAACTATTGGAACCGTGGCCAAAATCATCAAGCTCATCAAGATGCCGGATGGCGGTACTACAGCCATTTTGCAGGGTAAAAAACGATTTTCCCTGCTTAAGGTAACCGCTGAAGATCCTTATTTCAAAGGTGAGGTTGCCGTCATTGAAGAGGAAGT
>CANEWJ010000181.1 GCA_947442625.1 Chitinophagaceae bacterium | reverse complement strand
ATTGTTGATCGGATCAATCAGAAAAGGTTTCCAATAGTTCATCATGTCTTGCACGGAAACATTGATGTTGTTCTTCCTGTTTTTAAATGCATTCATGGCAGCAGATCCTTCGAAATATGCCTTGGCCTTTAATATCCTGGCATAAAATGCCAGATTATAGGCATGATAGGCAAAAGCATCCCTGCTGATCAGGTCTTCTGATTTGCCACCAGCCATCAGGTTGACATTCAACAGTGTCGTGTAGGCGACTGCTGCATAATCCAGTGTAACGGTTGAATTCAACATGTAGCCCAGGTAATAGAGAAAATTCAGGCGAATGGTTTCCCAGTTGTTTACCCTTGCAGGGAAGTTGCGGTAAACAGACAGTTTTGCCAACAGCCAGTTGTCAATCTTGGTCTTGTCTGCAGCAGCAGTGCGGCTCCTGATAACCGAATAAGCTTCAAAAAAACCCAGATAACTGGATTCATTGGGTAGATGAGTGGTAGCAACATTTCCGGCATTCACCCAGGCAATCAGTGTGCTCACTACCTTGTCAAAATAGGGCTTTGCTTCGGCAGGGCTTTTCTCATACAACATCAGCCAGCGCAGGGCCAACATCTTGCAATCCGTTGCCTGGTTGGAGATATTGGTAAAATTATTGGCATCGCCCTCAACAAAAGGAGAGGGCGTTTTGGACAATGCTGAAAGCGAAGGGGAATTGATGATAGCGGCTACCGCACCAGCCATCTCAGTATTGATGGGTGTTTGTTCCTTTATGTACGCCAGCGTAATTGAGTCAACCAAGAGATTGACCGGGAACCTCGTATCCGCAGGGGTTACAGGCACAGGGACTACTGGAACAACCGGTGTTTGTTGTTCTTTCTTTTTGCAAGCAGTAAAGAAAAGTGAAACCAATAAAACAAACCCTAATGAATAGTATCGATTTTTCATTGTAATCTTAATAACCCCTAAAATAAAAAAAAGGCACATGAAAATTTCATGTGCCTGAAAAATTAAAGCCTTTAGTTTGGCCAGCCCGGATTCTGAACCAGGTTGGGATTGATTTGGATTTCAGCCTGAGGGATTGGCCAGGTATAAAAATGGTCTCCACCCCAGGTATAGTTGGCAATATTGGCTCCCCACACACTGCGCAGGCCATTCGCATTTCCAAACTTTGTGTCTTTCAATGTTTTCCACCTCAACTCATCAAAATAATTGATGCCTTCATTCAGGAATTCAACACGCCTTTCGTTGCGGATACGATCACGCAGCGCAGACTGATTGGCAATAAAGGTAGGACTGGCAGCAGCAGTCTGCTGGAGCAAAGGCATGCCTGCACGTGTGCGCACTTCATTCACCTTGGCGATTGCACCTGGAAGGTCTCCGCGTTCGGTTAACGCTTCCGCCCACATCAGCAATACATCGGCATAACGGATGACTGGAAAATCGATGGGTCCAAATGCACGGTTCAACAATTCAGCATTCCCCTCGTACACAAATTTCCTGTGCAGGTAATAAAACTCAGCCTGTGTATCTGTCCTCAGATCACCATTGACAGCAGCTTCAGCCCTGAATGGATACCTGCTTGTAACCGTTGTAGGCGAGATGCCGAACAATCCGTTGTATGTTGCATAAGGAGTGATGACAGATGCAGACAATCTAGGATCCCTGCTTTCGTAAGCTTTCAATAACCTTGCTTCATTGCCTACTGGGAGGTATTTGGTCATGTCTGCTCCCTGTGCTGCCCTTGCTGTTCTCTCAGCAGCAGTGAGGTTATCACGCAAGAAGTAAACCTGTCTTGCCCTAACATTCATGGCATTGAATCCGGGTATAACAGCATCCCAATTGAATTTGCTGCCATTGAGGTTCTCAAAAAGATCCACACCGTTGGGAGAAACAATATAGGTATTCCAGCAAGAACCAAAGGACGAACGGGTGCCACAAAAGAATTGTGTTGTTGACCCTAGGTTAACGATACCAGTATTTTGGATAGAAAAAATCATCTCATCGGACTGTTCATTCTGCTCCTTGAACAAAAGGCGATAGTCATTGAAAAGCCTATATCCGGAAGCAGTAACATTGGCAAAATCAGCAGCAGCCTCTGCCCACTTGCCCAAGTACATGTATACTTTTCCGCGAAGGGCATACGCTGCGCCTTTGGTTACCCTGCCATAGCTGGCATTTCCTTTGGCATACTTTGCCGGAAGATTGGTTTCAGCGATACAGTCACTGAGGTCTTTCAACACAACATTCCAAACTTCTGCTTCTGTTGAACGTCCTTTGGTGGCTTCAGAATAAAGGAATGGTTCAAGGTAAATAGGAACACCCTTCCAGACCTGATTAAGCCTATAGTAAAAATAAGCCCTCAGAAATTTGGATTCTGCGATCAGCCTGGTCTTTTTGGCATCAGGCGATGGAGATTTTGTAGGGATATTCGCGATAGCAGTATTTGCCCGGATGATGCCTTCATAAAAATTTCTCCAGTTGCTGCTGAACAGTCCATTGGAGGGCGTTATTGTTCCCAGCAAATAGGCATCCGTTCCATCGCGCTGCATGCCACCAACAGCAAAGCGATCATACTGGTACAATTCCAGTCCTGATGCAGAACCGGTATTTTGGTCTAGCCTGAGGGCGTTGTAAATGGAATTGACACCCAACTCAGTAAGGTTGTCTGTGGTCCACATGGTTTCACTGCCAAGTTGATCATAAGGCTCTGTATCGAGCAGGTCTTTCTGGCAGCTGCTGAAAGCAACTGAAACCAATGAAAGCAAAATGAATATCTTTTTCATATAATGTCTTTTTCTTGTTGATTAGAAGGTAATGTTGAGGCCAAGCGCAAACTGCTTCATGGTGGGATAGGTTATGCTTGCACCCAACTCAGGATCCAATCCGGGGAATGATGTGAGCATGAAAAGATTCTCTCCACTAAAATAAACCCTTGCCCGCTGGATGGCCAGCCTGCTAACAATATTGGATGGAACGTTGTAGCCCAATTGAAGGTTTCTCAACTTCATCCAGTTGCCGTCAAACAACCACCAATCACTGGCTTGCGCATTCTGGGCATCTGCTACTTTCAACCTGGGGTTTTTTCCGTTGATGTTGTTCTTTGGATCAGCAGGATCAGCATCGTTATAATAGTACCTGCTTTTCACTACATCAGCATTGATGGCATTTCCCCAAACCACTGCAGAGTTGTTGTACCCGATTGAGTTGAACTGGATTTGATGACCAGCAGCACCAGAGAAAATCAATGAAAGATCAAATGATTTCCAGCTGAAATCTGCAGAAAAACCGAATACATATTTAGGGAGTGTTGAGGTGCCGGTAAAATAACGATCAAATGAATTTCCATAATCTCCATCACCATTCAAATCTGCATAAAGAAGATCTCCATACCAGATGGCATCTTTCCTGACAGATGTTCCTGGACGCAACCTGTAGCCTGCTGCCAACATGGCTCTTGCCCAATCCAGATCCGCTGTTGTTCTGATCATGCCATCTTTTGGACCACCATTGATATTCACAGATCCGTCTGCATTTGTATATGTTCCACTACCGTTATAGGTCTTGTAAATATAATGCTCCCCAATTTTCTTGTCCTCCAGCGCTCCGGAGTTGAATACTGCACCAAGGTTTGACTGGAATGTCTTTACACCAGCAGCATCTGTAACATAGCCTTCAACCAGTTTACCCCTGAACTTGGTAACCATATTGTCTGTGTAGGCAAAGTTTCCAGAAAGGTTGAACCTTACATTGCCCATTTTCCCTTTTGTTCCAAGGGTGATTTCAAATCCCTGGTTTTGTACTGAAGCAAGATTGACCGTAGGAGCTGACGCTATTCCTGCAGTTATCGGAATGGCAATGGTAGACAAGATACCATTCGTATTCCTTCTGAATACATCAAATTCAACATTCAGCTTGTTGCCAAACAACGATGCATCGATACCGATATTCTTGATGTTGGTAGACTCCCACCTCAAATCAGGATTGGAAAATCTGCCAACCGCCAGGCCAGATGCCT
>CANEWJ010000180.1 GCA_947442625.1 Chitinophagaceae bacterium | reverse complement strand
TTTCAACCCTTGAAGCCCAAGTTGAACATTTTAGTGAAATCTCAAATGTTGATATGTTCAGGTTGAAACAGTTGTCTGATCAGGATTCAATAGAAGGTTCATCATTTACCATCAGGAGCACTTCAGTTTTAAACGCCTTACGGGATAGACGATTTGGCAAAAAACGGAAAGACTTTTCATTTACACCTTATAGCATTGGATACACATTCCAAAAAAATGATAATCTTGGATTGGGATACAATGATGGGTCAATGTTACCGTCTGTAGGAAGCCAAGACAGGATAATGGTAAACATGGAGGCCAGGTGGAAGGGATTGGTTGTTACAATCGCACCTGAATTGCTTAGGGCAGAGAATTTGGCACCTCAAGACTTTGTGCTAAATAGCCAGGATCCCAATTATATGGCTCGTTATTATCTTTTTATCGTAAATAAAGTTGATGCTTATTCTAGGTTTGGTGTTGATAAAATACAAAAAACACTCTTAGGGCAATCTGGTATTCGCTATGAGAATAAATCATTTTCAATTGGTATTTCAAATGAAAATCTATGGTGGGGCCCTGGTGTTAGAAATAGTTTAGTAATGACAAATAATGCAACTGGATTTCCACATCTTTCATTTAATACCATTAAACCTGTAAAAAGTAAATTTGGTCAATTTGAAGGACAAGTAATTTTGGGGTTACCGACAAATCCAGAGTTTGATCACCCGGATAATGCGAGAATGCGAAAAATATGGGAGGCTGGAATTGCAAAAAAAGATAGTTCTTCTAGGTCTTTGGCTGGGTTTGTCATTGATTGGCAGCCCGTTTGGACAAAGAACTTACACATAGGAATGGCATCTTCTTCAATGAGTTATCTCAAAAATAAAGAAGGAAGGTTATTGGCTTTTCCTCTTTTTATTTCGCGAAAACCGATTAAGCTTGGGTCAATGTTTTTACGGTATGTTATGCCGAAAGACAAAACAGAGCTCTACATTGAATACGGTAGGGCTGATAAAATGACCACATTATTTAATATTTTAAGGGACAGCATTCCAAGTGGCTATACTGCTGGGATAAGAAAGTTATTTCAACTTTCTAACGGAAAATCACATTTCATGGTGGGAATTGAGGTTACAAGGCTTCAGCTTCCTGATCCGCGTTTGATTTTCACACTCGGGAACCCATATGGTGCACCGCAAACTAACAGCTGGTATGCAAGCTCACAAATCCTTCAGGGGTATACCAATTATGGCCAAGTGATTGGAGCTGGAATTGGTCCAGGGAGCAATAGTCAAACACTTCAATTGGCATGGGTTAAAGGTGCAAAAAAGATTTCAATTACTGGAGAAAGGGTTGCACGCAATAACGATTTCTATTATTATAATTACATTACGAACAGCTTGGTTCCCCAATATCAAAATCCAAATAAGTTCTGGGCAGATATTAATGCAACAGGGCAGATACAGTGGAATATAAGGAATCTGATGATTGGTGGATCATGGTCATATACAAGTCTCCTTAATTATCGTTGGTTAAAGTTGGATGGAGGATTTTCTGGACCTTCAAAAATTTCTGACAAGAGAAATACTCAAATATCAGCCTCTGCTGTGTGGTTTTTTAACAAAAATATGCTGAATTAATACTTCACTTGGGTACCAGGCTCTTGCGCAAATTCATCTCCAAATCACGTTTTTTCACGATATTGCCAACAATGAAATTGATTAAAAAACTCATTTTCCTCTTACTGCTCATTGCGTTTAGTGAGATGACATCTGCCCAGGTTTCCAACCTCCGCATAGAAAACATGTCAGACGATCAGATTGTGATGCTCCTGAAGCAAAACAACCTGCTCGGATTGAGCTCATCTGAACTGGAGTCCAAGGCAAGGGACAAAGGGCTCTCCTCCGATCAGGTCAGTGCATTGCAAAAACGCCTTCAGGATATCAATCCCGCATTGCTGCAAACATCTTTGGGCAAAGGTCAAGTTGATAAGTCTGACCCGTATTCCACCCGTTTGCGCATCCCAACGCGATCCCCTAGGTCTCGTGAAAAAGATTCTGTCTTGCATGTTTTTGGATCTGAACTGTTCGATACTGATGGGCTTAATTTTGAGGGAAATATTTCCATACCAACACCATCCAATTATGTTTTGGGAGTCAATGATGAACTGGTTGTGGATGTATATGGATTGTCAGAGAGCACCAAAAAAATCAAAGTAAATACTGAAGGCCTGGTGCGCATCCCCAACCTGGGGCCTGTAAAAGTGGCCGGCCTTACCATCGAGCAAGCCACCCAAAAAATCAAGGAAGCGATGTCCAGGATTTATCCGGCTATCAAGACTGGTCAAACCAGCGTTTCTGTTTCATTAGGGCAAATCAGGAGCATTCAGGTTACCCTGGTAGGCGAAATCAACAAGCCGGGTAGTTTTTCTCTTCCTTCCACAGCTACGATAATGCATGCCATGTATGCTTCGGGAGGACCCAACGAAATTGGCTCCTATAGGGAGATTCAATTGGTGAGGGGCGGAAAGGTGCTGGTTACATTTGATCTCTATGATTTTCTGTTGAAAGGAAATCTTAGCAATAATATACTTCTCCAGGATGATGATGTGGTGCGTATTCCAGCCTATTCCAAGCGAGTTGCCATCAAGGGTGCAGTAAAGAAGCCAGCCATCTTCGACATGAAGTCGCCGGAGGATGCTGCCATGATCATGGACTATGCTGGTGGAATGTCTGATATTGCCTTCAAGGAGCTGATCCGCATCAAGCGGCTCGGCACCCAATCCCGCGAGGTGCTCACACTCAGTGCAAAAGACATCAAAGGATATCAGCTCATGTCTGGTGATACTTTAGAAGTTGACTCTCTTGCAAAACGTTTCATCAACAGGGTGATGGTTACCGGAGCAGTGTATTACCCCGGAGATTATGGACTTTCCAGTTTTTCTTCTCTCAAAGCCTTGGTCTCACACGTACAACCAAAGGAAAATGCCTATTTTGATCGGGCTATTCTTCGCAGGTTGAATGCCGATTTAAGTCCAGCTTTCATACAGCTCAACATCAATGACCTGCTCAGTGGTAAAAATGACATGGGATTACAAAAAGATGATTCCATCCATATTTTCGAAAAAGAGCAGATCCGTGAAAAATATTTTGTAACGATAGAAGGTGAGGTAAACAAACCAAGCTATTTCAGCTATGCCGATGGCATGCGTGTGCAAGACCTGATTTTGATGGCCAATGGCATTCGCGATGGGGCTACCCTTCAGCGGATTGAAATCTCCAGAAGGCTTCGTCAACAATCGAACGGGAAAGACACTACGGTCTATTCTATCATTGAATCGATGGATATCGATCCCAAGAATTTTGACATCAGCTCACTTGATCTTGTGCTGCAACCTTACGATATCGTTTACATCAGGCGATCTCCATCTTATCGGGAGCAGACCAATGTGATGGTGGAAGGAGAGGTGATGTTTCCCGGCAAGTATACCCTGCAGGGCGCCAACGAGAGGCTTTCTGAAGTGATCAACCGTGCAGGTGGGTTGAAAAAAACATCTTTTCCAGGAGGGGCCATGCTCATTCGGAAAACGTTTCAGGGGTCAACTTCCAGTGATTCCACCATTTTTGAAATCAAATATGATTTGATCAAAAACAAGAACAAGAAGGTCAAACTCAACGAGAGCAACAATCCTGCCGATACCACAGCGATTTCCAAGGAAACCCTTGACATGTTTTCTTCACAAAAGCGGGTGGCCATTGACCTGATCAAGGCATTGGAAAAACCCAATTCTTTGTTTGATATTGTCATGGAAGAGGGTGATATCTTGAAGATTCCCAGGATTCAACAGACCGTACAATCTTTTGGTGAAGTGAACTATCCACAGCAGTTGGCATACGAGGATGGAATGCAATTCAAGAAGCTGATCAATGCTTCGGGTGGATTTTCAAGCAGCGCTTCCAGAAAACATGCGTATGTGCTGGAAGCCAATGGAAAGGTCAGGAGCACTGCCCATTTCCTTTTTTTCAATTTCTACCCCAGGATCAGCCCTGGTTCAGAGGCATA
>CANEWJ010000179.1 GCA_947442625.1 Chitinophagaceae bacterium | reverse complement strand
AGCTGAACTTATTACCCAACTCTTGCCATAATCTTTTGTATAGGTTCCTGCGCCTACATCAATCAATATGGGTTTCCCATTGTAAAAAACCATAAAACTACCAACGTCATTGTGGTTATGGCTTTCCTGGTTGTGTCCTGCTTTGGCGGCAATGTAAAAACCCTTCTTTGATGCTTCCTGATCACGCGACACCATCACTTGAATATCTGGTAACCAAGCGCCTGAAATAAGTGGCTCAGCTGATGTTGCATTGAGCAATTCTTTTGAATAATACAACTCAGGGAGTTTTCTCAGCAGTGAATATGCCTCAGGCATGTTCAGACCACCAGGAGTCTTTTTGGCAAGGAAGGCCCCCATTTCCATCATCTTTGAAGAACCAACCGACTTGCCATAGCGGTAAATCAACATCGGTGAATGGTTGGTTTTTGAAACGGCATCAGCAAAATTCAGGTAATAGCCATCACCGATATAGGCTTTGAAAATAAATTCACCCATGCTTTTTACCAATGGTTCATCGAACAGGTTGAATTTGTTGTTGGTGGCCATCTTTACCAGGTCAAGACAATCAAATGTAGAGGCAGCGGCCTTCCCCCAATAACCAGGCCCTTCATCACATCCACCATCAGCCGGATATGGATCCAAATAATTGTCCAGCACATCAAAGACCTGATGAACAAATTTTGCCCTGCGGTCTTTATTTTTTTCAAGCAATAAAACAGAGGATAACAAATTTGAGCTGATCCATGGATTCCAATTGTTGGGCCTTCGTTCTAAAAAAGATCTTTCCTTGTAGGACAAGGTTGAATCAACATTCTTCCGACCATAGCCCATCCATCTGTATTTTGGATCTGATTCAATTACCTTGAAAATTCTTCGATCTATTTCAATGTAAATTCTTTCTTTGATCATTGGATTCACCTTGTCTAATTTATCGCCCATCAAATGTGATACCCATGCCAACAAGGATGATGTTTCTGCGGCGAATAAATCAACAACAGGGTCGTTCACATCAGGCAATCCATTGCCTTTTTTTTGATAAGATAAATGAGCTGGCACACCCCAAAAAGTTTCTTCGCAGATGGTCCAAATTCCATCCACAATGTCATCCATAAACCTGCCTTTGTTTTCAAGTAATTCTCCTGTAACCAATATAGACAATGCATCCCGTCGGGAAAAACTAATTTTCTCAAAATTCGTCCTGTTGCCATTTTCAGCATAGTCAAGAAAAACAGAAGCCCTCGTCATTGGCCATTGGTAACCCAACAACCCTTCTGCCTGTTGGATTAGTTTTGAATGCTGCTCAGGGGATAATACAGATTTCCAATCAGCAGATTGGTTGATGACGGGATAAGGAACCCAATCTGTCGCTTCTTGTACATGTTGTTTGAAGAAATCAACTGTATACTGCTGTTTCAAGATATGCCTTCCTTCCTGTGCAAAAATTGAAGCATCAATGGTGAGAAATATCAAAAAAAAGAAAAGTGATTTTTTCATAAATAAATCAAGTTATTTTTCAGCCGCAAACTTTTTGAATTCGCCTGCTATGTTGGCCGTTTCATGGGTGCCTGAATGCACCAATACACGGTATTTTAGATGAATCTTTTCTCCTTTTTTAAAAAGGGTTGCCCTGTCATCCTTGGGCCAGTTCAATGGCGTTGGAGAGAAAAACCCATAATCGCGTGTGAACCATGGCGTGGGATACCAGTTGTTTGAGGGATGCTGCATGATGGCCATCCCCTCAATCTTATCTCCCCTTTTACCATAGCAATCAATCCACGGGGAAGGTTTGCCATAGGTTCCCTTTTCGCCTTGTGCACCATCAGCATCAATCATGGTTCCTCCAAAGTCAACCGACAATGAAGGATCCATTCTTCCAGAAAAAAGGGAATGGTTCGTTTTGGCAATCGATACATCCATCAACATTTCCATGGTCACCTCAAAATCAATCTGAAACACATCTTTGGTTGGTGCTGTTATCGTAATTTTTCTAAAGTCCTGAATTGGCGCTGGTGCATCAGGGCGCTTCCAGATACAATCATTTTCAATGACCAACCTTGGTCCGTTGTTTTCAACAATTTCTTCTCTTGTTGAAACGATCTGTCCGCCACTCAAGGCCTTGTTCCAGTAGTTTCCGCCGTTCACATCATCACTTCCAAAAAACAGTGAACTGTGGTGGGGCCATATACCGTTGCGCATGGAAGTTACACCAGCACCAGATGGACCGTTTACTGGATAGAAGAACGGATATTTTTCATTCTTCGCAAACAAATAGCTGGTAAAAAAGAACTTATTGATGGTTACATCAATGCGGTCGCCAACTTTCACTGCTGTTATTTTGGTTTGGGAGAATCCCATGACGGACATCAAAAGCAAACAGATTGTGATAGTTTTTTTCACTATTTTAATTTTATTTCCAAAGATTTTCCCCATAAGACCATCCCTTCCTCACAGGCTCCTTGATGTATGCATCCAACTCTGGTCTTCCTATCGCTTTCATTCTCTTGCTGTCATATTCAAACTTTCCTCCAAATCGCTGGGCCAAAACACCTACTTGAATCATCTCAGTGAGGTCAGATGCATAATCAAAATTCGAACCAGGCAAGCTGTTGTTTTTAATCGCATCAAGCCACTCTTTTACTGGCTTTTCTTCTTCTACCCTTGCAATGGTTTGCGGCGGTGGATTCTTCAAAAACGCTTTCCATTCTTCATCCGGAACAAGCAGTCTTGGTGTATTCGGACGACCGTCGGTAATGAGTGTCTTTTTCTCTCCAATCATGATCATGCCATTTTCCGGCAATTCAGCAATACCCCACTCTGGACGAACAGCTGGCTTCTTTCCACCTTCTATCCACTTCATCGTAACAGGTGCTTTTTTACCCCTTGCCTTAAAATTCCAGGTTACTGTCGATTCATCTGAAACAAAACTGTGGTCTGCAATTGGATTCAACAACTCAGCTTCTACCGAATGTGGCATCCCCAAATCTAAAGCCCAAAATGGTGCATCAAAGGTATGACAACCCCAATCGCCTAACATGCCACTGCCATAATCAAGAAATCCCCTCCAACGCCTTGGTGCATAATAATTGCTAAATGGCCGTTCTGCCGCTGGTCCCTGCCATAAATCCCAATCAAATCCACTGGGTATTTCTTCCACCGCTGGTGGAAAACTGCTCGGCTTTCCAAAATAATTATTGCGTTTAAAATCACCCTGCAATCCCTGTGACCAACGAATAACCTCTTTCACCTGTCCAAGCACACCAGCGTCATACCATTCCTTTATCTGCCTGATACCATGGGTTGTATGCCCCTGGTTACCCATCTGAGAAACCACCTTGTAATACTTGGCAGCTTTTTTTAGGGTACGCGATTGCCAGATATTATGGGTCAATGGCTTTTCTACAAACACATGTTTTCCTAATTCCATGGCAGCCATCGCGGCTGCAAAATGGGTGTGATCGGGTGTTGCAACAATCACTGCATCGATATCCTTTGCCATCTCATCAAACATCACCCTAAAGTCTTTGTACTTTTTAGCATTGGGACATTCCTTAAAGGCTTCTGCAGACATCCGATCATCAACATCACACATGGCCACAATACTTTCTCTGGGAACTTTGGACCAGCTTGCCCTTCCTCGACCGCCTACCCCAATCACGGCAATGTTTAACCGCATGCTGGGTGGATTGCTCATAAAACTGGGCAGCACAATTGAACCCAAGCCCAAGGCTGTCGTTTGCCTTAAAAATATTCTGCGTGAATGATTGTCCATATTATTAAATTTTAACATCAGAAAAATTACATTGTATAATACTGCTCCCATCCCTTTCTTGGTGGCGGACCAACCAACAATTCGTTGCCAATTTTGCTGTTGGTGATCTGTTTTTTCTTTTTGTCAAAAACGAGCTTGGTGTTAAGCCTTTGTGCCAATACACCCAATGCCATGACCTGACACAAAGGACCAGCGATATCAAAAGAAGATCGACATTTTTCTTCGCCCTTGCAGGCTTTCAGGAAATTGGCAAAATGGGTAGATGGACTAACGGGTACAACAGGTAACATGGAAGCCATGTCTTT
>CANEWJ010000178.1 GCA_947442625.1 Chitinophagaceae bacterium | reverse complement strand
TCATGATCGAGCCAACAGAAAGCGAAGACAAGGCCGAGCTGGACAGGTTTTGTGATGCCATGATTGGCATCAGGAACGAAATCCGCGAAATTGAAGAGGGCAAGGCAGATAAAAAAGACAATGTCTTGAAAAGGGCACCGCATACCATGGCCAATATATGTGGGAATGCATGGGATAGGCCATATTCAAGGGAGAAAGCAGCCTTCCCAGAAGACCGGATCAGGAACAGTAAGTTCTGGCCCAGCATTGCAAGGGTAAACAATACTTATGGGGACAGGAACCTGGTCTGTACCTGTGAGCCTGTCAGCAGCTATGCCGAATAGAAAGGCAAGCTGATATTTTTTAGATTTTTTTGTTCATTTTATTCAGAAAATGGGTGAGTTTTCGTAAATTCAATCGATAGCCCGTCCCTGCATTAGATTTTATTTACCCAAAAGATCTATTTTATAGATTTTATCAAAAAACTCCTTTCTTATGACAAGAAATCGGGGATTGTATCGTCCTGAATTTGAAAGAGATGCATGTGGCATTGGCTTTGTTGCCAACATCAAAGGCAACAAAAATCACCAGGTGATTTCTGATGCCCTGACCATTCTAGAAAACATGGAACACAGGGGTGCCTGCGGATGCGAAAGCAATACTGGAGATGGCGCAGGTATCCTGATCCAAACACCGCATGCCTTCTTTTTTGATGAATGCCTCAAAATGGGTATTCATCTTCCTGCTTTTGGTCGTTATGGGGTTGGATCCGTTTTCTTTCCCAGGGAGATAAGGCTAAGGGAAGAATGCAGAGACATCTTTAGCAGAACCGCAGAAGAGCTTGGTCTTGAGGTGCTTGCATGGAGAAAAGTTCCTGTTAATCCAGAAGACATTGGCTTTACTGCCCGCTCTGTTGAGCCTGAAATAGAACAGGTTTTCGTTGCCTGCCCTGATCACATTACCGACCCAATGGCCTTTGAAAGAAAGCTTTTTGTGTTGAGAAACTACTCAAGCCACCTGATCAACAACAGTGTCAAAAAAGATCCAATAGGATTTTATATTGCCTCCCTCTCCTACAAGGTGATTGTATACAAAGGACAACTCACCAGCAAGCAGGTAAGGACTTATTATCCAGACCTCAACAACAAAAAGGTTGTCAGTGCACTCGGACTGGTTCATTCCCGTTTTGCCACCAATACCTTCCCTTCCTGGAAACTGGCCCAGCCTTTCCGCTTTATCGCCCATAACGGAGAGATCAATACCCTCCAAGGCAACCTGAATTGGATCAAAACAAATGAGAAAGGCTATACATCACCCTATTTCTCCAAGGAGGAAATGGACATGTTGCTGCCTTTGATTTCTGGCAGCCAGAGTGACTCCGCCAGCCTCGACAACATGATGGAACTGCTCACCATGACCGGCAGGTCCCTGCCTCATGTGATGATGATGCTGATCCCTGAAGCCTGGGATGGTAACGAGAGCATGGATCCCGAAAAGAAAGCCTTCTATGAGTTTCACGCTTCTGTGATGGAGCCCTGGGATGGACCAGCTTCTATTTCTTTCACTGACGGAAGGATGATCGGTGCCACGCTGGACCGGAACGGATTGAGGCCCTCCAGGTATTGTGTCACTTCAGACGACAGGGTCATCATGGCCTCTGAAACAGGCGCACTTCCCGTAGACCCCGCGTTGATCATTGAAAACGGAAGGCTACAGCCTGGAAAAATGTTCATTGTTGACATGGAAGAAGGCCGCATCATCAGCGATGATGAAGTGAAAAAAAGCATCTGCAGCCAAAAGCCTTATGGCGACTGGCTCAATAAATACAAAATCAGGCTCAATGAACTGCCTGAACCAAGGGTCATGTTCACCCACCTGGAACATGAGCAGGTGTTCAAATACCAAAAAGCCTTTGGTTACAGCTCAGAAGAGCTGGACAACATCATTGCCCCCATGGCTCTAGAGGGGAAAGAACCCATTGGCTCGATGGGTACAGATGTGCCGCTTGCCATTTTGAGTGAACAACCCCAACACCTGAGCAGCTATTTCAAACAGCTGTTTGCACAGGTGACCAATCCACCCATTGATCCAATCCGGGAAAGACTGGTCATGTCATTGGCTTCATTTGTGGGTAACAATGGAAACATGCTCATTGAAGATCCCTTGAGCTGTCATACCGTTGCCCTCAAACACCCTGTGCTGACCAACAAAGACCTCGAAAAAATCCGAAGCATTGATACCGGTATCTTCCAGGCCAAGACCCTTCAATGTTATTTTAGGGCAGATGGAACACCTGGAACCCTGAAAAAAGCCCTGGACAGGATTTGCCGCTATGCGGTGGATGCTGTAGAAGACGGATTTGAGGTGTTGGTTTTGCAAGACAGGGCCATCGACTCAGACCATGCCCCTATCCCCTCACTGCTTTCCACTGCTGCCATTCATCACCACCTGATCAGAAAAGGATACAGGGGCAAGGTGGGTATCATTGTGGAAGCTGGTGATGTTTGGGAAGTGCACCATTTTGCCTGCCTGATTGGTTTTGGCGCAACCGCCATCAACCCCTACCTGGCACTGTCTTCCATCCGTGACATGCGTTTGCATGGCAAGATTGACACAGACCTTGATCCAGAACTGCTCAAGAAAAATTATATCAAAGCAGTAAACGATGGCTTATTGAAGGTATTCTCCAAGATGGGCATCTCCACCCTACAATCCTATCAAGGAGCCCAAATATTTGAAATCATTGGCCTCAACAAGGAAGTGGTAGACAAGTGCTTTACAGGTGCAGTCTCCCGCATAGAAGGCATGGGCCTCGATGAGATTGCCAGAGAAGCCCTGGTCAAGCACTCCCTTGCCTTCAGTAAAAAAAGCATTCCAGTAGACAGGCTACCGGTTGGTGGAATTTATCAATGGAAAAGAAAGGGGGAATTCCATCTTTTCAATCCACAGACCATCCACCTGCTGCAACATTCTACCCGCATCGGAGACTATTCCGTTTTCAAAAAATATTCAAAGTTGGTCAACGACCAAAGCGAGAAAGCATGCACACTCAGGAGTCTTTTTGAGTTCAATCCGCTAAGGCCTTCCATTTCCATTGACGAAGTTGAGCCGGCAGAGAACCTCTACAAAAGATTCGCAACCGGAGCCATGTCTTTTGGTTCCATCTCATGGGAAGCCCATACCACACTGGCCATTGCCATGAACAGGCTGGGCGGAAAAAGCAATACAGGAGAAGGTGGTGAAGACGAGATCCGATACCAGCCTATGGCCAATGGGGATTCCATGCGCTCTTCGATCAAGCAGGTGGCCTCCGCCAGGTTTGGTGTAACAAGCCAGTACCTGACTGAAGCAGATGAGTTGCAGATCAAGATGGCACAGGGAGCCAAACCCGGAGAAGGTGGACAGCTGCCCGGTCATAAGGTAGATGACTGGATTGGAAAAGTAAGGTATTCAACACCTGGCGTAGGATTGATTTCACCACCGCCACACCATGATATTTATTCAATTGAAGATTTGGCCCAGCTGATCTTTGATTTGAAAAATGCCAACAGAAAGGCCAGGATCAGCGTAAAGTTGGTATCCAAAGCCGGGGTTGGAACCATTGCCGCAGGCGTTGCCAAAGCCAAGGCTGATGTAGTATTGATCTCTGGCAATGATGGTGGAACCGGCGCTTCGCCAGTAAGTTCTATCAGGCATGCTGGATTGCCCTGGGAACTTGGATTGGCCGAAGCCCACCAGACCCTGGTAAAAAACAAGTTGCGCAGCAGGGTTACTGTACAGGCTGACGGACAATTGAAAACAGGAAGAGATATCGCCATTGCCACGCTTTTGGGTGCAGAAGAATGGGGCGTTGCCACTGCTGCACTGGTAGTAGAGGGTTGTATCATGATGCGCAAGTGTCACCTCAATACCTGCCCCGTTGGTGTTGCTACACAGGATCCTGAACTCAGAAAAAGATTCAATGGTGCAGCAGAATATGTTGTCAACTTCATTCAATTCCTCACCAGGGAACTGAGGGAAATCATGGCTGAACTGGGTTACAGAACCATTGAAGAAATGGTTGGGCAATCTGATGTATTAAAAGCAAGAGAAGGCATCAACCATTGGAAATACAGCAAGCTCGACCTATCTCCCATCCTGTACAAGGAGCCGGCAGAT
>CANEWJ010000177.1 GCA_947442625.1 Chitinophagaceae bacterium | reverse complement strand
GGAACCGTGGCCAAAATCATCAAGCTCATCAAGATGCCGGATGGCGGTACTACAGCCATTTTGCAGGGTAAAAAACGATTTTCCCTGCTTAAGGTAACCGCTGAAGATCCTTATTTCAAAGGTGAGGTTGCCGTCATTGAAGAGGAAGTAATCAAAGATGATCAGCCATTCGATGCATCAGTTGCCTCCATCAAAGATTTGGCCGGCCAGATCATTCAGCTCTCTCCAAATATTCCAACAGAGGCCTCCATCATCCTGAGGAATATTGAAAATCCTTCCTTCCTGATTCATTTTGTAGGAAGCAACCTGAATTGTGATCTTTCAGAAAAGCAACAGTTGCTGGAACTGAGTGATATGCGGCAAAGGGCAGAAATGCTGCTGAACCTCTTGCAGAAAGAATTGCAATTTGTTGAGCTGAAAAATAAGGTGACCACCAAAACCAAGACCGAACTGGACAAACAGCAAAGGGATTATTTCCTTCAACAACAATTGAAAAGCATCAAGGAAGAGCTGGGCGGCGATTCAAATGATCGTGAGATTCAGGAAATGAAGAAAAAGGCTGAGTTGAAAAAATGGACTCCTGCTGCAAAAGAACTTTTCCAAAAAGAAATAGAAAAGCTGGAAAGGATGCACTCTAGCACACCTGATTACTCTACAGTGTACAATCATGTAGACCTCATGCTGGATCTGCCCTGGGAAGATTATACCCAAGACAGCTATGACCTAAAAAAGGCCAAAAAAGTGCTGGACAAGGATCATTATGGCATGCACAAAATCAAGGAAAGAATTCTTGAGTACCTGGCTGTACTCAAATTGAAAGGAGACATGAAGAGCCCCATCCTGTGTTTTGTGGGCCCTCCCGGTATCGGAAAAACATCTTTGGGAAAAAGCATAGCCAGTGCTATCGGCAGAAAATATGTCAGGTTTAGTTTGGGAGGCCTGCATGATGAAAGTGAGATCAGGGGACACCGTAAAACTTATATTGGTGCAATGCCAGGAAGAATTTTACAGTCTATCAGAAAAGTAAAGTCTTCCAATCCTGTCATGATCCTTGATGAAATAGACAAGGTCGGCAAGGATCATCGTGGAGATCCTTCATCCGCCTTGCTGGAAGTATTGGATCCAGAGCAAAACAATAGTTTCTATGATAATTACCTTGAGCTGGAATATGATCTCAGCAAGGTTTTGTTTATTGCAACCGCCAACGACATACAGAGCATTCAGCCTGCTCTGCGGGACAGACTGGAAATTATTGATCTTTCTGGTTACGCGGTGGAGGAAAAGGAAAAGATTGCACAGACCCACCTGCTTCCCAAACAAAAGGACTTGCATGGCCTGAAGGAATACAATCTCAAGGTAAGTACAGCAGTAATGACCTATATCATTGAGAATTTTACCCGGGAAAGCGGTGTAAGGGAGCTCGATCGGCAGCTGGCCAGCATCATGAGAAGCCTGGCAAAGGATGTTGCCATCAAAGGTAAAATGAAGTCTATTCTTACCTTGAATGATATCACCAGGATACTCGGAAAGCCCCGATACAGCAATGATCTATACAAAACAGTGAACATGCCAGGTGTGGCAGTAGGCCTGGCCTGGACGTATGTTGGTGGTGATATCCTCTTCATTGAATCGACCATCAGCGATGGGAAGGGGGATCTGCAGCTCACAGGAAATTTGGGAAATGTGATGAAAGAAAGTGCCCACACTGCATTTACTTATTTGCATGCCAATGCCAAGAAAAATGGGATAGATCCTGAGCTGTTCAAGAAGAAAAATATCCACATCCATGTTCCCGAAGGTGCAGTGCCCAAAGATGGTCCAAGTGCAGGAATTACCATGATGTCTGCCCTGGCATCGGCCTTTACGGGTAGAAGGGTTAAGCCATACTTGGCCATGACCGGGGAGATAACCTTGCGTGGTCAGGTTTTGCCTGTTGGAGGCATCAAGGAAAAGGTGCTGGCCGCAAAAAGGGCGGGTTTGAAAGAGATTATCCTCTGCTGGCAAAATGAGAAGGATGTGAATGAAATCAATGCAACATTCATCAAAGGGATGAAATTCCATTATGTCAAGACCATGCAGCAGGTACTGGAACTGGCTCTTGTGTAAGTTTTTTTAAGATTGGCTAAACATTTTTTAAATCAAATGTGTTAAATACCCGATTAAGGGCATTATGCTCTTATGTTGGTTGTTTTAAGGGTTAAAGAACTTCCCCCATTTTCATGGGGGATTTTCATTTGTGGAAACCGATGATTAATTTCGGTCATGGTTCTACGGCTGATAATGATGGGTTTAATGGTGCTTTCCTTTACAGGTGGTACTGCACAGACCCTGGGAGGATCATCTGCATTCAATTTTTTGAGGCTTCAGTTGCATCCCCAGGCCGGGGCTTTGGGGGGGCGCAATGTTTCCCATTTTGGAGCGGATCTTGGAATGCTCAGTGAAAATCCCTCTTTGTTAAGAAAAAACCATCATTCCTCCGTTTCAGCCAATTTTACTTCATTGGCACCCACCGTTACTGGGCTCTATGCTGTTGGAGCGTATCACCACGAAAAATCGGCTACTACGCTGGCACTTAGCCTTACCCATCTTGGATATGGAGAACAGGCTGAGACGGATGCTTCCGGAAACATGCTGGGAACTTTTCGGGCTTATGACCAGTTGCTTGCGGTTACCGTTTCCAGGAAATACAACAAGAAATGGTATTATGGATCAACGATCAAGTTGATCAACTCAAGGTACGGCGCCTATGCAAGCCAGGGCCTGGCGTTGGATATGGGTTTGAATTATTACGATGAGGAACGCCTGATCCAGTTCGGTTTCGCTGCCAAAAACATGGGAATTCAGCTAAAATCCTATGGCAATGGAAAGGAAGATCTTCCTTTTGATCTGGTCTTGGGGATGACCAAGCAACTGGAGAAAGCCCCCATCCGTTTTTCCATCAGTGGCCAACGGATGCACCAGTTTGATCTGCTTTACAACGATACCCTGTTTAATGAGACCAATTTTGGTAGCCAGCCCAAGTCCAACTGGGGGACAAAAATTTTCAGTCATCTTGTTTTTGGAACAGACATACTGGTGGGAGAGAAAATTGTGCTTACGGGTGGATACAATGTGTTAAGGAGAAGGGAGTTGCGCATACAAAACATTGCCAGTGGGCTTACAGGATTCAGTTATGGTTTTAACCTTCAGTTGCAGAGGCTAAGCATATATTATGCAAGAACACATTACCAGTCATCGCTTTCCCATCATCAAATCAGCTTTTCTTTCAGGCTTCAGCCTGCAGAAGACTAGAAATAACTCAGTTTGGTTTTGGGTGTCAGCGCCAACAATGTTTCATACATGAGGTGAATGGTCTGCTCAATATCATCCTTGTGGATCATTTCAACAGTGGTATGCATGTACCGCAATGGGATGGAAATCAACACGGATGGGCATCCATCGTTGGCATAGGCAAACGAATCCGTATCCGTTCCTGTACTGCGGCTCACCGTTCTCATCTGAACAGGAATGTCTTTTTTCTCAGCAACATCTTCCACCAATGAAAGCAATTTGTTGTGTACAGCAGGTCCGAAAGCCAGTGATGGCCCCTTGCCACAGGCCACATCCCCTTCAATAATCTTATTGATCATCGGTGTGGTTGTGTCGTGGGTAACATCAGTAATGATGGCCACATCAGGCTTTATTCTCCGCGCAATCATTTCTGCGCCCCTGAGTCCAATTTCTTCCTGCACTGCATTCACCACATACAGGGCATAGGGGAGTTTCTTTTTGTTCTCCTTGAGCAAGCGTGCCACTTCTGCAATCATGAATCCGCCAACCCTGTTGTCCAGAGCCCTTCCGATGATATAATCATAAGCAAGTTCATCATAGCCCTCTTCGTAAGTGGCTACTGCTCCAATATGAATACCCAGTGCTTCAACTTCTTTTTTATTCTTCGCTCCGCAGTCAAGGAAAAGGTTTTCAACTGATGGCTGTGGATCTTTTCTCTCGCCACCACCAATGCGGGTATGGATGGCGGGCCATCCAAAAACAGCTTTTACAGCCCCTTTTTTTCCATGGATCAACACGCGCTTGGCAGGTGCTATCTGGTGGTCAACGCCACCATTTCTTTTCACATATATCAGCCCTGAATCAGAGATGTAGTTGACGAACCAGCTGATCTCATCAGCATGTGCTTCAATTACTACCTTGAACTTTTCGGTAGGGTTGATGATGCCTGCAACAGACCCATATGCATCAGTGAAAATCTCGTCCACATGCGGCTTGATGTACTCCATCCAGAGTTTCTGTCCGCCAGACTCAAAGCCAGTAGGGGATGGGGTATTGATGTATTTTCTGAGAAATTTGTAAGATGCTTC
>CANEWJ010000176.1 GCA_947442625.1 Chitinophagaceae bacterium | reverse complement strand
CCACTTCGCTGAGCCTGAATCCATGATAGGGCTTGTATTCCAGCAGTTTTTTTGCCTTCAGCTTTTTCATCATGTCTGTGATGGAAGCAGGCTTTGTATTCAGTTTTTCCGCCAACTCCTGCGTAGAAACATTCTCAGCCTCTTTTTGCAAATGAAAAATGGCCTTGATATGGTTCTCTTCACTGACGGAATATTTAGGCATGTCTAAATAAAGTTTAGACAAACCTAAAAATAAAAATTGAATTTACAAAGCCATCTGCTTTCCCGGATGGACAAGGACAATGAATGCGCTAGGAAATCTGTTTCAACAGGGCCAACACTTCTTTAGAAGGGTGACCAAACAGGGAAATCCCTGCTGCACCATTTTGCATGGCATATTTCATGCCCATTTCAAGCTCCTGCATGTTGCCCTTGAAATCGGGCAGGTAGAGTCCTGCATAGAGGGGAAACTTTCCATGAAGAAAATGAACGCCTTCTTTGACCGCTTCTCCAATCCATTGCACATCCTCCTGGTAAAAACCATGGTAGATCATCGGAAAGACAGCATTCAGGTTCCAGTTGGTCCAGTCTTGTCTTACGTTTCTTCTTGCCACTTCAGGGGTTGGGAAGACTGCGGCACTGATAAATTTTTTGTGTTGTTTGGCAACATCAGCCAATGTGTTGACCACATTGTTGATGGCTTCGTACCGGAACAATCTCCATGAAAGCACCTCATCCGGATACTTGAGTTCAAGCGGATCTTTCCCGGCCCTTGCTTTGTATTTGGCACGACAGGTTTCGCAATAACAGAAATCGTATTCCGCCATCTCCGTACGTTGATCAACCTTGTACTGACTCCAAAGGTTCAATGGCAGCACAACATCACAGAACCGGATATAGTCCAGGTGAAGGCCATCGATATATTCTTTAGCAAGGATTTTTTCTGCTTCATTTTTCAGAAATGCAATCACCTCGGGTTTAGACGGGCAAAGCCAGCGGTAATATCCTACATAAGGTGGATGGGTAGCGCAAGACTTACCATCCCTTGAAACGGCATACCATTCCGGATGATTGGCCAGCATTTCTTTTGATCCATTGTTCATTGTCCAATTCCAACGGTGTGCCTCAATGCCCAGTTTTTTGGCTTCTCGGAAATGTTTTTCGCTGTCTGATTCAAAGAGAATGCCCTTTATGCCTGATTCTTTCAAGGCAGTATATTCCCGGATGATGTCGGCGGTTTCCTGCTTGTGGTTGGGGTTGATCCAGATCCAGTGTTTTGCTGGAGTTTTTTTCTCAGTTGCATTGACAGGAGAGCCAATGCTGTTGAGTAGGGGCGCTGCAGCACCCAATAAACCGGCTTTGATGAATGATCTTCTCATGGATTGATATTTTAATTAGTTTTTGAAATGCAGGTAGCCCCATTTTTCAGGAAGGTGCATGTCGATTACACCGGTTGGGCTCCATACCCAATTGAATTCTCTTGTTCTCTTGCCCTGTTCAGCCTTCTTTCTTTTGTAGGTCAGGCCATCCTTTTCGTAGGGCCATTCCACCCTTGAAAAATTGATGCGCCATGTGCTTCCATCAAAAGGATGGCTGATCCTTCCTTCCCTTTTCAGGGCCTCAAATGGTATGGCCATCTCCAGGGTCCATTTTTTATCGCGGTCTGTATTGTTGTTGATTGTGCCGTAGATTTTCACCGCGGTTTTCAATCCCTCAGCATTCCATCCAAGATCAAACCTTCCGCCTTTTTTATAAGGCTTGTTCATGAACAGGTCCATCACCGTTCCCAACGCATTGATTTCAATCTCAACATATTGTACTCCATCGTTGTTGGGGTCCAAAAATACTTCGAAGTCATGGTCGTTGTAAACGATGTCATCGCGATGGCTCAAAGTGGCCCAAATGTCGGGTTCTATCAGTTCTGCCGCAATGTAGAGGTACTGGTCATCCCAGAGCATTTTGCAACGGGTCTCCAAGGCAGGTGGTGGATTTTTCCTGCCTAAAATATCGGCAAATGCTGTTGTCCAGTTTGCGTCTCTCCAAACCCTTTTTTCAATATTGCCATCAATTGTTGGGGGCGTTAAGGTTTTGAAGATGGTATAGGAGGGTGGAACTTCTATTGGCGCTTGGGCAAATCCCAATGAAAAGATAAAATTTAACAACACCATCAGCTGGAAAAAACGCATGCTCCAATTTAGTTCATTTATGCGGTAGTTTTATATTAAACCAATCCATGTATCTTCAGTCCTATCATTTCAATTGATACCCATGCGTTATTTTCTCTTGCTACTTGTTTTCATCTCGCTGGCTTTTTCTGTAGCAGAATTCAGCAGTGAGCAACGCCTTCAAATGCCCTACCGGAAAGAAGGCCTTAGCGAGCGCGAAGCAGCTGAACATCTTTTGAGCAGGCTGAGCTTTGGCGGCAGGCCTGGCGAAGTTGAAAAGCTGCTGGCCATGGGCCTCGAGAAATGGGTACAGCTGCAACTGGAACGATCATTGCCCGATACCGAAGTAGAAAAAAGGCTATCCGGATTTGATGCATTGTCGCTGGACAATGAAACCATTGTCAACCGCTACCTCAATGCAGGTCAGGTGTTGCGGATGATGCAAAAAAACGGCACCCTCAGCAGAGACTCCATGGCCAAACTGGAAAAGGCGGATTACCGAAAAGACTTGTTGAAACTGATGCAGGAAAAAGGGCTTAAACTTCCCCAGGAATTGAACAGACAACTCTTTGCACAAAAACTGATCAGGGCTGTCTACAGCGAAAACCAGTTGCAGGAGTTGATGACTGATTTCTGGTTCAATCATTTCAATGTGTCCGTCACCAAAGGACAATCTCAGCCTTTTGTGCTCACTTACGAAAGGGATGCCATCCGCCCACATACCATGGGAAAATTTGAATCACTGCTCAAGGCTACGGCACAACATCCTGCCATGCTTTTTTACCTCGACAATGCCAGCAGCGGAAGCGACAACAACGACATGAACCAGCGCATCAAAAAAATGGCACCTGCCAACAGCAAATTGAGGAAGGCGGCTGGACTCAATGAAAATTATGCGAGAGAAGTGATGGAGCTGCATACCCTTGGTGTTGATGGTGGGTATATGCAGGCTGATGTAACAGAACTGGCCAGGGCCTTGACAGGATGGACGGTCAGGCCAATGGTCAAAGATGGATATGGTGCAAGACTGTCAAAACTCCAGCAGTCAAGAGAGGGCAAGAACATGGCAACAACCGAAGGTGATTTTCTTTTCTTGGCTGTTCGACATGACCAGGGCGAGAAAACAGTATTGGGAAAAAAATACCCTTCAAATGGCGGGTTGAATGAGGGGCTGCAAGTTATGCACCAATTGGCCACCCATCCTTCTACAGCAAGATTCATCTGCAAAAAAATAGCCACCCGTTTTGTATCTGATACGCCCTCTGCCACATTGATTACAGCCATGGCAGATGTGTTCACCCAATCCGGAGGAGACATCAAACAGACGATGATTGCCATGCTCAACAGCCGGGATTTTTGGAAAAAGGAAGTCTTGCGCATCAAAATAAAATCACCTTTTGAATTGGTAGTGAGTGCCATCAGGGCCACCAATGCAGACCTTAAAAACACCAACCAGCTCAATGACTGGTGTGCCAGGATGGGACAAAAAATATATAGTTATGCTGCCCCAACAGGCTTTCCCGACAAGGCTTCCTTTTGGGTCAATACCGGATCCCTGTTGAACAGGATGAATTTTGGATTGGCCATCGGTGCACAGCGCATTTCGGGTGTTGCAGTGAACCTTCTCGCATTGAACAACAACCATGAACCTGAAAGTATAGAAGATGCACTAAAGACCTATAGTGCCATTTTATTGCCCGGGAGAAATCAAACCGAAAACATCAATCGATTGACAAACCTTGTGCGCGATGAAGCCCTGCAATCCAGGCTGGATAAGGCATTGGCTTCAACACAATCGGCATCAACCACTCAGGAAGACATGACTGGAGGGGCTGAGATGATGGATGAAGAGATGGCGCCAAAAATGGGCAAGGGGAAGGAGAAAAAAATGCCTGCTATGGAAGCAGGTGTTTCAGGACAAGTGGCCCATGTGGTGGGCATCATCATTGGTTCACCAGAGTTTCAAAGAAAATAATTACTTGCTATGACCAACAGAAGAGCATTCATGAAATCAGGTGCTATGGCAGTTTTTGCCACAGGATTGGGTGGCATTCCCTCCTTCATTACAGCTGCTGCAGGCGAGCGGAAAATCATCCCGCCGTATAAAAAAGCAAAAACACTGGTCTGCATTTTTCAAAGGGGCGCGATGGATGGACTGATGGCTGTTACTCCCTATGCTGACCCAAACCTGAAATTGTTGCGTCCAAGTTTATACATGAGCCCT
>CANEWJ010000175.1 GCA_947442625.1 Chitinophagaceae bacterium | reverse complement strand
CCTGCAAAATTGTACGAAGTTCAACCCTTTAATTTTTTGATAGTAACATACTCAATCATTGCATTATAGTTGCATCTTTCGTTGGTAAGGGGAGCCACACTGGACAAGCCATTCGCCGCGGCGAATGGCTTGTCCAGTGTCTATCAGTGAGTTAGGGTAGTTGCATCTTTTAATCAGACATTTAAACTAAAAAGCATTTTAAGATTTCAATTTTTTAGTTTTCTCTTTTATCCAGTTAATAGCAACTTCTACAGGGGTTTTGTCATCAGTAAATGCAGTATTGTGCCCTAAATTTGAGAATAAAGTATATTCGAAAGGTTTGTCTTCTGATTTAAGGGTATTGATTTGTTCGATACATAATTTTACAGGAATCTGAATATCTTTTTCCCCAAATAGCCAAAGTGATGGCGCCGAAATATTTCTTAAAGCAACCTTTGGGTCAGTACTGATAAATTGATAACGGTCTGAATCGTTTTTGATATGGTTTCGAGCGTCTTCTTCAGTATGGTTTACCCAAAAATTAGTATTCCCGTTGGTATAAAACTGAAACCTAAGTTGTTCAAGGGAAGTGATTGTAGGGCAACTAAATAAAACCATAAAATTCACAAGTGGATTATTATTTGCTGCAATAGGAATAATCCATCCAGCTTGACTGAAACCAAGAAGTCCTATTGGCGTACCATTACTATAATTTTTTATTTTATTCAATGCAGCACGTGCGTCTTTGGCTAATATATTGATATTAAGGGAATCAACATTATTTGTTCCAACCTCTGGGCCAGCAAAAACTCCCCCAGATTTACCAACCCCTCGTTTATCATAGGTTAGTACTGAAATTCCATTATTTGCAAGTAACTCAGCGAATTCAGCCATTCTAGTTTCTTGGCCCGAACCGTGTACAATTACAACGGATGCGTATGCGTTTTTAGGTCTATATATAGTTCCTGCAAGATTAGCTCCTTCACTTTTGATTATAACATCTTGTTTTATAACAGGGTTATTTTTTTGGGTAAAACCTTGATAAACAATTACTGACTGTAGGAGTAATAAAAAAGTAACTTTTATAAAACAATCACGATACTTAAATTTATTCTCTTTAGTTATGTATATCGTCATAGAAAGTTTCATGATCCCTCAAAAGTAATAGATTTCATTTTGGAACAACGAAATATACAATTCCTGAAAAATTGCAAGAAGTTCAACCCTTTAAATTCTTTATTGTCACATACTTAATCATCGTATTATATTTGCTAGGGGTTTTGTATCATTATCACTGCGTGAGCCCCCCCCCTTAAATCGACTGAAATCGGTTGATTTCGGTTTTATCAAAATATAATAATCTACATAACAACACCTTCATTTTCTCAAAAAATCTTACCAATCGTTGGTTGGAGGGGAAATTCAGTTCCACCACCCCGGCACGAATTCGTCTGCACCTTCGGTGCAGCCTTTTTCGCGCCACCCCTCCTGTCCAGGTTTACCAACCTTTGGTTGGAGGGGAGTTTATTAACCCCGATTTATAGCACAATAGGTTAGTAATTAATTCCGTAAATTCAACCATCACAAAATTGCACATGAAAAGACTGGCCTTCAAGATGAAGCTTTTTCCGGGGAACATCGCGGAATACAAAAAACGCCATGACGAACTCTGGCCAGAGCTGACCGACCTTTTGCATGCAACGGGTATTTCTGACTATTCTATTTTTCTTGATGAAGAAACCCTGGACTTGTTTGGGGTGTTGAGGGTGGAAGATGAAACAGCCATGGATCAACTGCCGCATCATCCTGTGATGAAAAAATGGTGGGCCTACATGCGCGACATGATGGAATGCAATGATGACAACTCTCCCATCAGCATCCCCCTGAAAAATGTATTTTACATGCCTTGAGATGGAAACAAACTCTACTTTTCAAAACAAAACAGCGATTGTTACTGGTGCCGGTCAGGGCATTGGCCTGAAGATCTGTGAGATGCTGGCTGCTGAAGGGACAAGGGTGATCTTGAATGATGTGGATGAGTCCTTGTGTAAGAATGCTGCAGCATCAATCGAAAACAATGGTGGCACATGCATGTCCATGCCCGGAGACTCCAGCGATCCAGCATTCATCCAATCGATGGTTGATGCTTGCACAAAGCATTGGGGTTGTGTAGACATCGCCATCGCCAACGCAGGCATCACTCTTTTCGGAGATTTTGCAGACTATCCTGTTGCAGATTTTGACAGGGTGATGGAAGTGAACCTCCGGGGCACTTTCTACCTGGCGCAGGCGGCATCCAACCAAATGAAAAAACAGGAACATGGCGGGTCTTTGCTTTTCACCTCATCGGTGACCGGACACCAGGCGCATAAAAACCTTGCCGCCTATGGAATGAGCAAGGCCGCCATTGAAATGTTGGCCAAGAACCTGGTATCTGAACTTTCATCTTATCGCATCAACATCAATACCATCGCCCCCGGCGCAACCCTTACCGAAAGGACATTGCTTGACCCTGCCTATATCGAAACCTGGTCGAGAATCACACCTATGGGAAGGCCAGCAACAGTGGAAGACATTGGTCACGCAGCATTGTTCCTGGTTTCAGACCATGCCCGTCATATCACCGGACAATCTTTGATCATCGATGGCGGATGGACTGCTGTCAGCCCAACTCCTTATTGAACATGAACATCACTCCTCTCTGCAAGCACAGGTCAATGCTCGGCGAAGGCCCAGTCTGGGATGCTGCCAACAATGCCATTCTTTGGGTGGACATCATGGGTTGTGCCATCCATGTATTGAACAGAAACAACAATGCTTTTCACAGCTTTGCCACACCCAGCATGATCGGTTCTTTTGCCCTTTGCAATGACGGAAACATAGTCGCAGCACTGCAAGAGGGATTTGTGTTCATCAACAAGAATACCGGAGAGATCAGTGCGATCGGCGATCCGGAAAAGCATCTGCCTGGCAACCGCTTCAATGATGGCAAAACAGATCCTGCCGGAAGATTTTGGGCAGGGAGCATGTCGCTGACGGGTGAAACCGGCACAGGAAGTCTTTACATGCTGGACGGCAATTTGACCATCAACAAAAAGATTGAAAAAGTTTCCATTTCCAATGGATTGTGCTGGAGTGAGGATCTGAAATATTTTTATTATATCGATACCCCAACCATGGAAGTGGTTAGGTATGATTATGACAACAGCAATGGTGAAATCAGCAACAAGACCACGGTCATCAGCATTCCCGGCAAAGAGGGCTATCCTGATGGGATGACCATGGACAGCGAAGGAATGCTATGGATAGCACACTGGGAAGGGTGGCAGGTTGCAAGGTGGAACCCTTTCAACGGTGAAAAAATCGATTCCATACACTTGCCCGTTTCATTGGTCACTTCGATCTGTTTCGGCGGCGAGAACATGGATGAGATGTACATCACTTCCGCCAGGGTTGGATTGACGGATGAGCAATTGGCGGAAGAGCCCCTGGCTGGAAGCAGCTTTATCATTGAACACAGTGGTTATAAAGGATCTGGGTTTGCACCCTTCAACATAAGCAACAATAAACCAACTACATGAAACCAACGGGCATCATCAGCAGCTTTCTTCTCCTCCTTTTTGCATTGTCGGGTACTGCACAGGTAACGCAACGCAATATACTGGCCACCACCTATTCGCCAGAAAAGGTTGTTGCATCCATCATCCCAAAAGACAAATGGAAACCTTATCCGCTGACGCCACAACAATGGAAGGATGCCGTTCCGGACAGCATGCTGAAAGGCATTGTGGACGGCGCTTCCAGCGTCATGTCTTACAAATTTGAACCGATCAGCGGTTCAGTATCCATGGACTTCAAACGCAGTGGAGACAGGCTAAGGCATTCCGGCATTTCTTTCAAAAAAAGGGAAGTATTGATGTACATGGTGCTCGCAGAAAGCATTGAAGGCAAGGGTCGGTTTATGGAAGCCATCTTCAACGGCATCTGGTCAATCTGTGAAGAAAGTTTTTGGGGGGTGCCTGCACATATCGGCGGAACCGGACTTCCTGATGTAGAGCGTCCTGCAGTGGACCTGTTTGCAGCGGAAACTGCAGCGGTAATGGCCATGGCAGATTATTTTGTCGGCGATAAGCTGGACAAGATCAACCCATTGATCAGAAAACGCATCTATCATGAAACGGACAGAAGGCTGTTTACACCAATGTTGAAATACGGCGACGGTTATAAGTGGATGAGCAGAACAATACCTGTGAACAACTGGAACCCCTGGATCATGTCGAACTGGATCCTCAGCACCCTGATGCTGGAACGCAATGAAGTCAGAAGGGTTACCATGACCAATGCTGCCATGAAAGGACTGGACGCCTACCTGAACAGCTTGGGCGATGATG
>CANEWJ010000174.1 GCA_947442625.1 Chitinophagaceae bacterium | reverse complement strand
TAACCGATGACCTGTATGGCGCTGTGGTATTTGATTTCAAGAGCCCACATGATATGGTGGAGGCCAAAAAATCCTGGTTCTTTTTTGATGAGGAATATGTTTGCCTGGGAACCGACATCCGAGCCGAAAGCAAATTACCCGTGGCTACCACCATCAACCAGGTATTGCTGAAGGGCGATGTTACCATCATGCAGGATGGCAACAAGTCGGTGCTTCCACAAGGCAACAGGGTAGCTGAAAAACTGAAATGGGTACACCATGACAGGATTGGATATATTTTCCCCGATCCTGCAAAAGTCATTGTATCCAACCAAAACGAAACGGGCACCTGGGCTTCCATCACCGATCAAAAAAACATCAGCAAGGAACCAGTGAATGAACAGGTATTTAAACTCTGGTTTGACCATGGCGCGCGTCCAACAAAGGCAGGCTATCAATACATTGTTGTGCCTGATATAGACCAGAACAAGCTGATGGAAACCAGTCAAAACAACCGCTCCATCAAGATCTTGTCCAATACGGATACTGTTCAGGCAGTATTGCACAGAAAACTCAACATGGTTCAGGCCGCTTTTTACCAAGCAGCTGAACTGAAAGTTAGCCCAACCTTTTCCTTGAAAATGGACAGCCAGGGCATGGCCTTGATCAAGATGGATGGCAGCCGCATCAAGACAATCAGTGTTGCTGATCCATCAAGGCAATTGAGGCGGATGTCCATCACTGTTTCCGGTATCTATGCGGTAAAAAAAGAGGGCCTCATTTGTTTGCCCAACAATCAGTTGCAACAAACCATCCTGCTCATCGACCTTCCACAAGGGGTCTATGCCGGTAAATCAGTCAATCTTCAATTTTAATTTCAAGTAAAACATCGTATGAACTATCAGGCAAGTCAATCCAGGTATCAGCAAATGATCTACCGCCGTTGCGGAAACAGCGGCCTTCAGCTGCCCGCCATTTCATTGGGACTCTGGCAAAATTTTGGGCATGTCGATCTTCGTTCAACTTTTGAAGACGTTCTCCATACTGCATTTGATCTGGGCATCACCCACTTTGACTTGGCCAACAATTATGGCCCGCCACCCGGCAGTGCTGAGTCGAATTTCGGAGACATCATGCAGGGTGATTTTGGCAAGTACCGGGATGAGATGATCATTTCTACCAAGGCTGGTTTTACCATGTGGGAAGGGCCTTATGGAGATTGGGGAAGCAAAAAATATTTGGTGGCCAGTTTGCACCAGAGCCTCAAAAGAATGAAGTTGGACTATGTTGATATTTTCTATCACCACCGTCCAGACCCCAACACTCCTCTGGAAGAAACCATGACAGCCTTGGACCTGATTGTAAGGCAAGGAAAAGCTTTGTATGCGGGGATATCCAATTATCCTCCAGATCAGGCACAAAAAGCGTTTGACATGCTGAAACAATTGGGTACACCCTGCCTGATTCATCAGCCCAAATATTCCATGTTGGTGAGAACACCTGAAGAAGGATTGCTGGATGTATTGGGTCAAAACAAAGTGGGATGCATCGCCTTCTCACCATTGGCACAAGGTTTGTTGACCGATAAATACCTCAATGGTATTCCAGATCAATCCAGGGCCAGTAGGAATCCTTCCCTAAAGCCTGACCAAATCACTCCATCAAAATTGAATGCCATCCAACAACTCAACACAATTGCTGCGCAGCGTGGTCAAAAATTGGCCGAGATGGCAGTCGCCTGGTTGTTGAGGGATGATCGTGTTACCAGTGTACTCATTGGCGCCAGCAAGGTGGCCCATGTTCACGATGCCTGTAATGCACTCAAGCATACAGGGTTTACAGCAGATGAGCTTTCTGCTATTGATCTGGTCTTGAAAAATCTTGATTGATGATCATTAACTACAAAAAAGGATTTAACGAATAATTTACTGTGGATGCAAGTGGGATAAACTAGGTTTGGGACTGAGTTTTGCAACTGATCCTTCATCCATAAAAATATTCATTATGATAAATCTTTTTTCCAGAAAATGCCTTGGTATGGCTGCATTGGCCAGCATCTGCTTTCTTTTTTCCTGCACGCAAAATGCACTCACAGGCAAGAAGCAACTGACAATGATTCCGGAGGCAGAAGTACAGTCTTTGGCATCATCACAGTACAAGGATTTTATCAAGACCCATGCGGCGGTGAATCCCAAAACAAATGCCAATGCTGCCATGGTGAACAGGGTTGGGGTCAACATCACCAAGGCAGTAAATCGGTTTTATGCGTCAAATAAAAAAAGCGCTGTTTTGAATGGATACCAGTGGGAGTATAATCTGGTAAATGACAATGCCGTAAATGCATGGTGCATGCCCGGCGGAAAAATTGTGGTATACAGTGGTTTGCTTCCTGTAACCATCAATGAAAATGCATTGGCGGTGGTGATGGGACATGAGGTTTCCCATGCCTTGTTGCAGCACGGTAACCAGCGCATGAGCGGTTCAATGTTACAGCAATTGGGTGGAATGACGCTCTCTGTTGCGCTCAGCAAGAAACCATCAGAGACCCAGGATATTTTTATGCAGGCCTATGGCATCGGAACCGAGGTGGGGATGATGTTACCGTTTTCCAGAAAACATGAACTGGAAGCGGATCGTTATGGATTGATATGGGCAGCCATGGCGGGCTATGATCCCAGTGAAGCATTGGCATTCTGGGACAGGATGGAAAAGGCCTCTGGGGGGCAACAGGTTCCTGAGTTCCTGAGAACACATCCTTCAGATGCCATCCGAAAAGAAAAGATAAAATCCTATTTGCCAGAAGCGTTGGGGTATAGAGGAAAATAAATATATTGAATCATGGAATTGACGATTTACCAGGTTGACGCGTTTGCAGAAAAATTATTTGGCGGAAATCCTGCGGCAGTAATCCCATTGGAATCATGGATTGATGAAGGCTTGATGCAGAAGATAGCCTTGGAGAACAACCTTGCCGAGACGGTGTTTTTCGTAAAAAACGAACTGCGCTATGATATCCGCTGGTTCACGCCCAATGTGGAAGTGGACATTTGTGGACATGCCACCCTGGCTTCCGCATATGTATTGTTCAACCTTTTGGATTTTGCCGGAGATAAAATTGATTTCTATTCACACAGGAGTGGTCTGTTGTCGGTAACGAAGAAAGGCGATTTGTTTACGCTTGATTTTCCTACAGACAATTATGTTGAAGTGGCTTTGGATGAAAAGCTGCTCTCCTGTTTTCAGGAAACGCCCTTCAAGGCATTTAGAGGTAGAAATGATTTTATGCTGATCCTTTCAAGTGAAAAGCTGATCAGGGAAATGCAACCTGATTTCAGGAAAATAGGGGCATTGGACTGCAGGGGAGTGATAGTCACTGCAAAAGGTGAATCCGTAGACTTTGTATCCAGGTGGTTCGGCCCACAATCGGGTGTTGACGAGGATCCTGCAACGGGGTCTGCCCATACCACCCTGGTCCCTTATTGGCGCGAAATTTTGGGCAAGGATGAATTCAAGGCTTTGCAGGTGTCAGCTCGCTGCGGCAGTCTCTCCTGCAAATACCTTGGAGATCGTGTGGAGATCAGTGGCCATGCTGTATTGTATATGGTGGGTAAAATATTCGTTTAAGCCACATTTCTTCCCGAATCATTACATTGCATCTGAAGCCCGGCAGGCTTCTTCCCATATATAATTTTACCATCAACAGTTGCATCATGTACAAACCCATTTTCTTTTTAGCATTGATCCACCTGCTGTTCATCAACACAGCAGGAGCCCAGGTCAATATCACCATTTCCAATCCCTCTTCATTAGACAGGAAGGGAGAACTGGTTTCAGTGGATTGGACATCCATTCAAGCCGCTTATCCAGCCATCGATACAGCCAACTTCAAGGTCGTCAATAAGGCTACAAAAAAAGAATTGTCATGGCAATTGGAGAAAAAAGGTGGCGATGCAATCGTTAATCTCCTTGTGCAGGTTGATGTGCCCGCAAATGGCAAATTGGTCCTTCAATTGCAGAAGGGGAAATCCACGCCCGCTTCTGTAAAAACCTATGGCCGCTATGTTCCAGAACGCAAGGATGATTTTGCCTGGGAGAACGACAAGATTGCTTTCAGGATGTATGGAAAGGAATTGGAAAAGACACCCAAGGAAATGGCCTATGGGATGGATGTTTGGGTAAAAAGCACAGACCGCATGGTCATCAACGAAAGGTACAAGCGGGGCAAATACCATGAAGACCTGGGTGATGGAATGGATTACTACCATGTGGGTTTTACATTGGGCGCTGGCAATATCGCCCCGATGATCAAGGATTCCATTTATTATGATGGAACCTATGCCCGCTACAAGGTGTTGGACAATGGTCCACTGCGTACCCGGTTTCAATTGGAATACAATGAGTGGAATGCTGCAGGAATGAAGCT
>CANEWJ010000173.1 GCA_947442625.1 Chitinophagaceae bacterium | reverse complement strand
TCAACCGACTGGTAGAGTCCAACGATGCCATGATCATGCAATTGAATTCCATCCAGGATCAACATACCGGAATGATGCAGGTTGTGCTTCGCATCAACAAGGAAGAAGTTTCTGATGTTGTTGCTACTTTCCAGCGGCACGAATACAACGTGCTTTATTACTATGGGGATGAATCCTATGATAATTCCTTGCAGAATAACCTCGACCATCTGATGAATTACCTGAATTTCTAAGCCTGCATTGGGCGCTAACTGATCAACCCCATGATAATCCTGCGGAAGTTTTTTTCGCTATTGTTTCTCTTCAATTGTTCGCTGCAAGCGCAGGACAAAGCGGATATTGAACACGAGGATCATGCTGTTTTGAAATCCTCACATGTCATCATCCGGAACTTCGTCATTCAGGGAAATAAAAAAACCAAACCCTATATTATAGGAAGAGAACTGGACTTTCAAAAAAATGCTCCCTACTCCATTTCAGCCATGCTGGCCGGTTTACAAAGGAGCCGTCAAAACCTCATGAATACTGCGCTTTTTGTGGATGCCAGTGTGGGCTTCACCAATTGGTACAATGACTCTTTGGATATTTTTGTTGATGTAAAAGAGCGCTGGTATTATTTCCCATTTCCTTATCTCAAGCCCGCAGACCGGAACTGGAATGTATGGTTAAGTGATTTTGGCTTGAATCCGGACCGTTTGAATTACGGTATGAAATTTTTAGGAAGCAATATCACCGGAAGGAATGATAAGCTCAACATTTGGTTGATCAATGGCTATACCCAGCGGGCAACCATGAAATATTACAACCCGTTTTCTGACAATTCCCTCAGGCATGGATGGGGTTTTGATGTTTCCTATTCCCGCAACCGGGAAATCAACCACAATACCATTGACAACAAGCAGGCATTCTACAAGGATGAGAGCAAGTTCATCAGAAAACAGGTTTATCTTGGAGGCGTTTACTCTTATCGCAAAGGCTCGATTGCACGGCATTACCTTAGGCTGGGTTATCAGATGGAATCCATTGCAGATACCGTCGCAGCCTTGAACAGGAACTATTTTGGATCTTCAGCAACCAGGGTTTCATTTCCAGAGTTGCGGTATACCTTCCAGTATTATGATGTCAATTACATGCCGTATCCAACCAAAGGGAAAACCATTGAAATTGATTTTCTGCGCAAGGGAGGACTCAACAACAAGGTCAATCTTTCACAGCTTTACATTCATTTTGGCAAGTATTTTCCTCTCCCCAATAAATTTTACCTCAGCTCCATCGCAGAAGGCCATATAAGGGTTCCATTTGATCAGCCTTATTTCAACCAGTTCATGTTGGGATACAACGATGCCTACTTGCGTGGATTGGAATATTATGTGGTGGATGGGGTTGCTGGAGGATTTGTCCGCAATACGGTAGGGAAGGAGTTTTTTTCCTATAAACTCAAGACCGGTCTCCGCTCCAAAACCTATGCAGCCATTCCTTTCAGGTTCTATCTCAAAGCCTATGGCGACCTGGGATATGTTTACAGTAAAAACAACCATAGCCTCAATTGGCTGAACAACAAGATGATCTATACTGGCGGTATTGGGTTGGATGTGATCAGCATTTATGACATTGTATTGCGCATTGAATACAGCTTCAATCAGTTGAACCAGAACGGGCTTTTTGTGCACAAGGCAGACCCAAGAAATTAGATAAAAATTCCTGACAATCCTATCGGCCAAACATTTGTTAGTTTTGTAACATCATGAAAGTAGCCATATACAGCAGAGGAGGAGAAACCGTTCAGGCCCAAGACCTGATCAACCTCACAGAGGCATTGCTCAATGTAGGCATTTCGCCTGTAATCTACAGCGCACTAAAGTACCAATTCCAAAACGAACTTTTAGCACGCTATGCCCAAACCTCAGCGCTTCAGTCCTTTGCTGATGCCAGCGATCTTGATGATTCTTTTGATGCACTGATTTCTTTGGGAGGTGATGGCACACTGTTGGATACGGTTTGTCTTGTGCGCGATAAAATGATTCCTGTATTGGGCATTAATTTCGGCAGGCTAGGATTTCTTGCAAGCCTGGGCAAAGACAATATAGACGAGGCTGTCCAATCACTCAAAGCAAGAAGCCATGTGCTCGACAAACGCGGTCTGTTGCATTTGGATGCCAGTATACCCTTGTTTGGCAAGGAGCCCTTCGCCCTGAATGAATTCACCATCCACAAGCGTGAATTCTCCCCCATGATCAAAATACATACCTATCTCAATGGGGAATTCCTCAATACTTTTTGGTCAGATGGATTGATTGTTTCTACTCCAACTGGCTCGACAGGCTACTCATTGAGTTGCAATGGACCAGTGATTTTTCCAGACAGTGAAAGCTTTGTGATAACGCCCATTGCTCCCCATAACCTCAACATCAGGCCCATTGTGGTACCCAACCACCATGTCATTTCTTTTGAGGTTGAAGGTCGGGTGGATGATTTTATTTGTACCCTGGATTCAAGGAAAGAACTGGTAGACAAGAGTGTTCAATTGGCCATCAAAAAAGAAAATTTTTGCTTCAACCTGGTCAGGCTCAATGAAAACAATTTCCTTAAAACCCTCAGGGAGAAACTGACCTGGGGTTTTGACACGAGGAACAGGTAGATATTTATGGCTCCTTTAACGCAAATAAATTTTAAATCGGTTTAATTTACATTTTCATGCCGAAATTCATTTCCATCCTCATCTTAACACTCTGTTGCGCTGTGCAGTCATTTGCCCAGCGCAATGCCATTGTTCAAGAGGGGGAACTGGGGATATCCGTTGGCGCAGCACAGTATTTTGGCGACCTGAACAACCGAAACGATTTTAAGCGATCCAAACCCGTGCTGGGTTTGTTTTTCAGGAAACAGTTCGGAAATTATGTTGCCCTGCGCTTGAGCGGACATTATGCAGAAGTGGGTTATGCAGACGCTTTCAGCAAGATTGAATTTCAACAAAGAAGGAACCTTAATTTTCGCTCAGAAATTTGGGAAATGTCTGCCCAAGGCGATTTCAATTTTTTTGAATTCATCCCCGGTAATCCTTACTACGCCTTCACGCCATACGTAACATTGGGTATTGGCACTTTCAATTATGACCCGTATACCTACCTGAATGGTGAAAAATATTACCTGCGGAAATTGGGAACCGAAGGGCAGGGCAATTCCTTGTATCCAGACAGAAAACCCTATAGCAACCAGGCTTTTTCTTTTCCTTTGGGGATGGGCATCAAATACAACCTGGGGAAAAACATCAACCTTGCTTTCGAAGTCTCCCACCGGTTTACGACTACCGATTACCTGGACGACGTAAGCATGACCTATGCCGGGGAAAATGCCTTTCCCGCCCAGGTCAATGGGAAAGCCAATCCGGCCTATCTCCTGCAAGACCGATCGTACGAAACGGGAACCCGCATCGGCGTAGCCGGAAAGCAAAGAGGGTTTAGCGAGCAAAAAGACCAGTTTCTTTTTGCTGAACTGTCCATTTCCATCTCATTCAGCTCATATAAGTGCCCAAAACCGAACACTCCCTAAAAAATTGTACCTTTGCTCCCCATGTCATTAAGAGCACTGATAGACAATGAACGCGTTCCCAAGCATATCGCCATCATCATGGATGGCAATGGTCGTTGGGCACAGGAGCAAGGCCAGGATAGGCTTTTTGGTCATTTCCATGGTGTGGCCAGCGTTAGGGATATTGTGGAAGGCAGTGCTGAGCTTGGTGTGAAATACCTTACCCTCTATGCATTTTCCACTGAAAACTGGGATAGGCCGGAGCAGGAAGTCACCGGATTGATGGAGTTGCTTGTTGAAACCATCAGAAAAGAAGTACCCATTCTCAACAAAAACAACATCAGGTTGCACGTGATTGGAGAACTGGGCATGCTCCCGGACCATGCCAAGATTGCCCTCCAGGAAGCGTTTGACCTCACCGCACAAAATACTGGCCTTAATTTGGTACTTGCCCTCAGCTACAGCTCACGTTGGGAATTGGTCAGTGCCGTGAAGAAAATAGCCGAAGATGTGAAGGCTGAGAAGCTTGACCCGACCGCGATTACCCAAGACACCCTCCAACAATATCTCTCTACCAGTGAATTTCCTGATCCTGAGCTCATGATCCGTACCAGCGGTGAATACAGGATCAGCAATTTTCTGCTTTACCAGCTGGCCTATGCCGAGCTGTATTTCACCCAAACACGCTGGCCAGACTTCAGAAAAGAGAACCTTTATGAAGCAATTCTTGATTTTCAGAAGCGTGAAAGGCGTTTTGGAAAGACAAGTAGTCAGATAATTGAGGGTTTAACAAACAATTAGACAAAAACCCGTTATTTTGCCCACCGAAACAAAGAACTGGATGAAGAGGATTTCTACGCTGTTAATTTTACTGGGTTTACTTGTTTTTTCCGACAGCGTTGTTGCTC
>CANEWJ010000172.1 GCA_947442625.1 Chitinophagaceae bacterium | reverse complement strand
TGTTCACCGCATCGTTGTTTTTTTTTACACAACACTGGCGGCGTCTTTTCTTTTGTCGCTTTCCAGCACACCATCCCTGAGCCTGATCACCCTTTTGGCATAGTTGGAAATATCTTGCTCATGCGTAACCAGCACTACGGTATTGCCCTCATCATGGATCTGGGCAAAAATATTCATGATTTCATAAGAGGTTTTGGTATCCAGGTTACCGGTGGGTTCATCGGCAAGAATAATGGAGGGATTGTTGACCAATGCCCTGGCAATGGCAACCCTTTGGCATTGACCACCCGAAAGTTCGTTGGGTTTGTGGTGGCTCCTGTCCATCAAATCTACCTTTCTCAATACTTCCTGGGCCATTTCCAGCCTTGTCTTTTTGTTGATGCCGGCATAGACCAGGGGTAGCGCAACATTTTCCAGTGCGCTCAATCGGGGGAGAAGGTTGAACTGTTGAAAAACGAATCCGATTTCCTTGTTGCGTATGTCTGCCAGGTTGTTGTCCAGCATGGTACTCACATCATGACCATTCAAAATGTATTTGCCTGATGAGGGAGAGTCCAGGCATCCAAGGATATTCATCAGGGTGCTTTTCCCTGAGCCAGAAGGCCCCATCAGGGCCACATATTCATTGCGCAGGATGTCCAGGGAAATGCCTTTCAGCACCTGAAGTTCTTGCCTGCCCATGATATAGTTTTTCTTGATCTCTTCGAGGTGGATGACTGTATCAGACATTGTATTATTTTTTGATCACTTTGGGCACGGTGAAAAATGGCCCTTCTGTCGATGGTGCATTCTTGAGTGCGGTTGCATTGTCAATAGAACCTTTGATCTCATCTTCTCGAAGCCTGTTGCCCTCTGTTCCCATATGGGTCAGTGGTTGTACGCCTGTGGTATCGATTTCATTGAGTTTCTCAACAAAGCCAATCATTTGGGCAAGGTCTTCCTGAATTTCTGCCAGTTCCTGGTCATTGAATTCCAGCTTGGAGAGTTCGGCGAGTTTTTGGGTGGTTTCCCTGTTGAGTTCCATTTGCGCAATTTCAATGTAAAATTAATCCATTTCGGTCCATTCCATGGATTTTATTGATGAATGGAATGCCTGTGGCTTGGGCTTCATCCCCTCCATTACATTTATTATCTTTGTCGGATGAAAAACGGTAATGCGATCGTTATGAGCGGGATCAGGCCGACAGGCTTCCTGCACCTGGGGAACTATTTTGGGGCCATGCGGAACTATGTGAAATTGCAGGAGGAGTATACCTGTTATTTTATGGTGGCAGACCTGCATGCCCTAACAACACACCCGGATACCAAAGAACTGAAGGAAAACGTACACCGTGTACTGGCAGAAAACATAGCCTGCGGCATCGACCCGGAAAAGGCAGCGTTGTATTGCCAAAGCCATGTCAGGGAAACCTCCGAGCTCTATCTCTACCTCAACATGCTGGCCTATCTGGGCGAACTTGAAAAGACAACCACCTTCAAAGACAAGGCAAGGTTGCAGCCAGACAACATCAATGCTGGTTTGTTGACCTACCCGGTACTACAGGCTGCTGATATCATTCTTCACCGTGCTACCTGGGTGCCTGTTGGCAAAGACCAGGAGCAACACCTGGAGATGGCAAGGAATTTTGTCAAGCGCTTCAACCACCGCTATGGAGAAGTGTTTCCTGAACCATTGGCGTATAACTTTGGGGAAGACCTGGTAAAAGTGCCAAGCCTTGACGGAACAGGTAAAATGAGCAAGAGCGAAAACCAGCTGGCCACCCTATACCTAGCCGATGCGGATGATGTGATCAGGAAAAAAGTGATGAAGGCCAAGACCGATGGCGGGCCTACCAGCCCTAACATGCCCAAGCCTGACTATATTGAAAACATATTCCAGTTGATGCGCCTGGTCAGTGCAGCAGATGTTGTTTCTTCTTTTGAGGGTTCTTACGATAACTGCAGCATTCGCTATGGTGATATGAAAAAGCAATTGGCTGAGGATATGGTTGCTTTTATAGCACCCATCAGGGAGCGGGCCGAGTCCATCAGGAATGATTCAATATACCTGGAAGACATCATGCAGCTGGGTGCCGAAAAGGCCAGGAAAAGTGCGGTTGCGACCATGGACCTGGTGCGCAACGCAATGGGTTTGGTTTATTGAAAATGAATATGTACTTTGTCTGACCGTTGAAGGGCGAATCGAACCAGAATATTATGGCCAAAGCTAGAAAACCAAAACATGTTGCAATAGCAGGAAATATCGGTGCTGGTAAAACTACCCTCACCGAAATGCTCAGCAAACACTACAAATGGATTCCACAGTTCGAAGACGTGGACCAAAATCCTTATTTATTTGATTTTTACGAAGACATGCCCCGCTGGAGCTTCAATCTTCAGATCTACTTCCTCAACAGCCGATTGAACCAACTGATTGAGATCAGCAGGGGTACTGAAACGGTCATCCAGGACAGGACCATTTATGAGGATGCATACATATTCGCGCCCAATCTTCATGAGATGGGCCTCATGAGCAAACGTGATTTTGATAATTATTTTGATTTCTTTCAAAACCTTCGCCAAATGGTGAAGCCGCCAGACCTGATGATCTACCTACAGGCTTCTGTGCCTACATTGGTGGGCCAGATCCAGAAGCGGGGAAGGGAATATGAAGAAAATATTCGCCTTGATTATCTAAAGCGATTGAATGAATATTACAACAAATGGATTGAGGGCTACAAGGAAGGTCCTTTGTTGATCATCAATGTAGACAAGACCAAATTTGTTGAAAATGAAGAGCATCTTGGTGAAATCATCGCAAAGATTGATGCTGAGCTCTATGGGCTTTTCTAGTTTTCGTCCAAAAACAGGCTCAATCCTTCAGGTAAATTTTGTTGGTTCAAGGCTGCAGATGCTTTGATCAATTCCAGTACCGCCAACCTGCCATCTGCGCCGAGTGCAAGGGAAAATTCGTTGACATAAAGGCTGATATGGTTGCGCATCACTTCCTCCTTCATCTCTTTTGCATTGTCCGTTACAAAAGATGGCAATGCTTCGGCATGGTCATTGGCGAAGGCTAAACTCCTGTAAATCACCCTGTTGATTTTGCTGGCAAGCGCAAGGTCGAACGATCTCCTCGCCAAGATCCCACCGAGTGGAATGGGCGCACCTGTCCGTTTTTCCCAAACATCTCCCAGGTCTGAAAGTTTGTTAAGCCCTTTTTGCTGGTAGGTGAACCTGTTTTCATGGATGATGACACCAGCATCAACCTCGCCATTGATCACCATGTCTTCGATCAAGTGAAAGGGGACGAAAGTTTTATTGTTTATCTCCGGATAAGCAAGAGAGAACAACAAATGAGCGGTTGTATTGATGCCAGGGAGGGCAACACGTATTTTTGAGCAATCAATTTCTCTTTCCATTGCAATGCTTTTTGATACAAAAAGGGGGCCCACTCCTTTTCCAAGGGCACTGCCTGCTTCAAGGATCCTATACTGTTGCAGCAATTGAAAAACAACCCCATAGCTCACCTTGCTGATGTCCAGCGCTCCTTCGATGGCCAGTTGGTTCAGGGTCTCCACATCCTCCAGGCGGGGCATGAATTCCAATCCCTCGGTATCAATTTTGCCATGGAGCATGGCATCAAAAATATAGGTGTCATTGGGGCAGGGTGAAATTCCCAAACTCAGTTTCATGGCAGTTGGATCTTGTTGATGAGGTTGATGCAGGCATGTGTTGCAGCAAACAATGCTTCAGGAATTTTCCATTTCGTTTTATCTCGCTCACCAACCAAGTTGGAAATCCCCCTTATCTGGATAAATGGAATCTGTTGCATCGCACAAACATAGTGAAGGGATGCGCCTTCCATGGATTCAATGGCCGCTTTGTATTTTTCTGCAAACAATTTTATTTTTTCTAATGAGGTGCTGATTTCATTGACAGATACCGCTGAAACATGAGGAAGGGATGCAGCCTCCATCAGGTTGTCATGATGGTTCACAATGGATCCCTGCTCAAAAGGGGGCATGTTTTTTTCAACCAGCCCCAATTCGAATACATCGCGATAGCCATCAGTTTCATAAACCCCCATATCCGCCAATATCTCTTTTCTGACGGTTACTGCTGTTCCCAATTCAAGTGATGGGTTGAAGCTTCCGGCAATGCCCACCTGGATGATCAGGTCTGGCTTAGATGTGGCAATCAACTGCATGATGGCATACGCAGAAGGCAAGAGTCCTACACCGGTGACTGCTGTTTGGACCATCATGGATGGATGACCAAAGGAGATTTCCTTTATGCCGGTAAGCTCTCTCTCTGTTGCCGCGATAACCAGGACATTCATTCGGTAAAGTTCATCAATTCTATCGAATAGCATTCATTATTGGGCCTGGATTCAGATTTCAGGCGGAATTTTTAATATTGCTTCTTAACTTTGCACCCCTAACAAACATATGCCAACATTTTATTTGACCAGACGGGAAC
>CANEWJ010000171.1 GCA_947442625.1 Chitinophagaceae bacterium | reverse complement strand
TGAAGAAAACCTGCTTGAGGCCCTGAAACTCAATCTTGAACTGGAGGGCTATGAAGTTACCTGCGCCAACAATGGGGCACTCGCTTTGAAGAAAGTGGAGGAGGAATATTATGACCTGATTTTACTGGATGTGATGCTTCCTGAAGTGGATGGTTTTGATGTATGTGAAACCATCAGGCTCAACAACATTGATACACCCATCCTCATGCTCAGTGCAAGGTCTGGCAGTGCCGATCGAGTAGCAGGATTAAAAAGGGGTGCAGATGATTATATGACCAAGCCTTTCAATTTAGAGGAGTTGTTGCTTCGGGTTGATAAGTTGATTGAAAAGAACAGAAGGTTGCATGAGAAAACAACGCTTGGTGATCATTATGCTTTTGGTGGCAACAGCATCGACTTCAAAGCACAAACTGCAACCAATGCAAAAGGGGATTTGATCAGCCTCAGCAAAAAAGAGATCATGCTGCTCAAGTTGATGATTGAATACCGCAACGAGGTGGTTTCAAGAGAAAAAATCCTTCAGGCAGTATGGGGTTATCAGGTTTTTCCAACCACCAGAACCATTGACAATTTTATCCTGAACTTCAGAAAATATTTTGAGACGGATCCCCGTGAACCCAGGCATTTTCATTCCGTGCGCGGTGTAGGCTATAAGTTTGCTGATGCCTAAAGATCTCCCAGTTGAGGGCGGATGATGATTTCCTCCACACAGGCCTGTGCAGACAATTTGCTGGCGGCAATGATCATCTTGGCAATATCATCCACTTCCATGATGCGTTTTGGGTCTATGTCAAATCCATCCCATGAACTGCTCAAGGTGGCCCCTGGATGGACAGCCGTCACTTTGATGTTGAATGCTTTCATTTCTTCCCTCAGGTTTTCGCTGAAGCCCGCCAAGGCCCACTTGCTGATGCTATAGGATCCGCCGTTGGTATAGGCTTTTAATGCCGCGATGGAACAAATGTTAAATATATGCCCCGTTCCTTTTTTGATCATGGTTGAGATCACTCCCCTGGTCAGGTGATAGGCGGAATAAAGATTCAGGTTCATCATCTCCTCCAATTGTCCTTCGGGCTCGTTGTAGACCGATCCTGGCACATAATTTCCTGCATTGTTGACCAGTACATCAATTTCATCCGTTGCCTTCAGGAGCTGTGCTGAAAAAGATTTTACCTCTGCTGGATTAGACAGGTCTGCATTGAATGTAGTGATGTTGATGCCATGTTGTTTCATCAGGTGTTGTTGCCAGTCAATGGTCTTGTCCATGTTCCTTGAACAGAGAAAAAGGTTGGCCCCCTCTGCTGCAAAATGTTCGGCGATGGCCCTTCCAATTCCTTTTGATGCTCCGCTGATGACAATATTCATGGCAATGATTTATTCAAAGTTAGGGAAAGCCAGGATGCATAACTTTGCAAACATGAAAGCAAAGCAATACGAGCATCTTTTTTTTGATCTTGACCATACGCTCTGGGATTTTGATACCAATTCTGAAGCCACCCTCCGCGACCTCTATGCAGAATTGAAGCTGGATGAAAAAGCAACTGGTGATTTTGATCAGTTTCATAAGACCTATCAGCACCACAACAATATTTACTGGGACCGCTTCAGAAAAGGATACATCAACCGGGAAGAACTTCGCTGGAGAAGGATGTGGAGAACCCTGGTGGATTATAAAATTACCGATGAGCCCCTTTCAAAGCAGATGAGTGATCGTTATCTGGAGATTCTTCCCACCAAAACCAACCTGTTTCCGCATTGCTTGGAGCTCTTGAATTACCTGTCAGAAAAAAAATATCCCATCCACCTGATCACCAATGGGTTTGAGACAACCCAGCACCTGAAGATCAAGAACAGTGGGATCAGTCATTTTTTCAATGAAGTCATTACTTCAGAGCAGGCAGGCATCATGAAACCACATGCCGCTATTTTTGAATATGCTTTGAACAAGACCAATACCACCGCTGAAAAAAGCATCATGGTAGGAGATACCCTGGAGGTGGATATACTGGGTGCGTTGAATGCAGGATGGGACACGGCATATTTCAATCCTGCCGTTCCGCATACACCCAAGATCAAGCCCACCTATGTGATCCAAAACCTTGGTGAGCTGATGAAAATTTTCTGATCAGCAGATCAAATGGTAGCCAGTACGCTGATGCCATTTTTTACGGTGTCTCCTATCTTTACATTGACCTTGGTACCCACAGGCAGCAACAGGTCTACACGGCTACCGAATTTAATGAAACCCAGTTCCTCGTTCTGTTTGGCCTGTTCGCCAGGAACAGCATAGTTCACGATTCTCCTGGCCAGTGCACCGGCAATTTGCTTTACCAGCATGGTAACTTTTGGATTGGAAATCACAATGCTGTGGCGCTCATTTTCAGTAGAAGACTTCGGATCCCAGGCCACCAGGTATTTTCCTTTATGATACTGGCTGTATTCCACTTTTCCTGAAACCGGATAGCGGTTTACATGAACATTGGCAGGGCTCATGAAAACAGAAATCTGCAATCTTTTTTCATTGAAATATTCTGTGTCGAAGGTTTCCTCAATCACCACCACTTTGCCGTCAGCTGGTGATACAACTGAATTTTCATCGTAGGTAAATGTTCTTGAAGGAATCCTGAAAAACGAAAGGATGAACAACCAGAAACCTGCCAGTACAATATATATTATCCAGGCCAAGATTGGAATACTGGGTTCAAGGTGAAGGTTGGTGGCAAAGCCCAGCAACAAGCCGAGCATGGTAACGAGGGCGATGGTGGGAAATCCTTCCTTGTGTATGGTCATGTTATGGTATTAAGGCCGCAAAGTTAAGCAATATGCCGGGCATCAACAGCTGATCTTCCTTTTTCTTGCAGCTACCTTCCACTCGCCGATAATATTTTCTCCTTCTATCGCAATCAGTGTATCATGAAGGGCAACCGTGGGGCAAATATGATAAGGAATACCGATCAATGCATCACCGGGCTTGAAACCATGTCCTGGGGCCAGTTCCATGACCAGGTGTTCCTCACTTTGTCCTACCGGTTTCAGTTCGGGATGATCAGGAAAATAGACCCTTTTGGCCAGTTCATTTTCTGAAGCAACTGCCTTATGCCCAAGATCAAGACAGATGCGGTTGGGCGCTGGAAGAGAGATGACCCTGGTGAGGATATGGACTGCAGGGATAAAATCCTGTTCAGGACAAGTGAGTCCATATCCGCGGTCCCAAAAAATATTGGTACCGGGGCCACAGTCCCTGTCGGTTTTTTTGGCATGGATGGAAAAACTGGGAGAGCCACCTGCAATGATAAAGGGGCGAGGGTATCCTTTTGATTCCATCAGGTTGATCAATCCATAAACAGCCTGGAATGCTTCATCACAGGCGGTTTCACGCGCTGCAGGATCTGCCTGGCGGTGTTGCCCGTCATAGACATGCAATCCCATGAAATGGATGCCTTTGACTTGCATCAATCCTTCATAGAGCGCCAAAGCAGTTTCATCAGGAGCAATCCCTGTCCTGTTCATGCCAACATTGATGTCAATGTAAACACCCATTGATTGCGCTTGCTTAGCGAAAACCTCACCCATCTGCTTAGCAGCATCAAGGTTATCGGTAATGGTAGAAAATACAGTCTGGGGATATTGAATACAGAGTTGTTGCAAACGTTCAATCCTCGGCCCTACGGGCTGATGGGCCATCAGTAGATCTTTGGCGCCCGTCATGGCCAACAGCTCGGCTTCTGCAATGGTGGCACACTTGAATTTGCTGATGCCTGCATCCATCATCAATTGAATCCCTTCTGCAGTCTTGTGTGTTTTGATGTGGGGCCGGAGGCGTTTCACGTCTCCGACCATCCTGATCATTTCAGCAATATTTTTTTTGACCAGTGCTGGGAAAACGAGCAGGGCAGGGGAGTCTATGGTTGCATAATTCATTCTTCTGTCAGTATCAGGGTGCTAAATTCTTCCAGGGTTTCTTCAATTTCTTCCATTGTATTCAACATCACCAATTTGGATCTCAGTGGTTTGATGTTGATGATGCCTTTCAGGTAATTGGCATAATGCCTTCTCATTTCAAAAATGCCAATTCTGGGTCCCTTCCATGCAACAGAAGCACGCAAGTGTTGACGGATGACATCAATGCGTTCTTCAATGGTTGGAGGTGGCAAGATTTCACCTGTTGCGAAATAGTGTTTTACCTCGCGGAAAAACCAGGGATATCCGATGGCCGCCCGGCCTATCATGATGCCATCGACACCGTATTTGTTTTTATATTCCAATGCTTTTTGTGGTGAGTCGACATCTCCATTGCCAAAAATGGGAATCTTGATCCTGGGATGATCTTTTACTTTGGCGATCCAGCTCCAGTCGGCCTCTCCTTTGTACAACTGGCTCCTTGTTCTTCCATGGATGGACAATGCCTGTACACCGATGTCCTGCAATCTTTCTGCTACTTCAATGATGTTGATGCTGTCGAAATCCCATCCCAGCCT
>CANEWJ010000170.1 GCA_947442625.1 Chitinophagaceae bacterium | reverse complement strand
CCCCACCTTTACGCCCCGGATTAACCAAAAAAAATAACAACATGGACCTCAAACAAATTCAGGATCTTGTCAAGATGGTTAACAAGTCCAACATCAGTGAACTGACCATTGAAGAAAAGGATATCAAAATTACAATCAAGCAGAAGGAAGATAAGTACATAACTGCAGCACCTGTTCAACAGGTACAGGCACTGGCTGTTGCAGCGCCTGCCCCGGTTGCAGCTGCACCAGCAGCATCTGCTGCAGCTCCTGCACCCGCTGCAAGCAACCTGATCACCATCAAGAGCCCAATGATTGGTACGTTTTACCGCAGGCCTTCCCCTGATAAACCCAATTTGGTGGATGAGGGAGATGAGGTCAGGGCTGGTAAAGTGGTTTGTATCATTGAAGCCATGAAGCTTTTCAATGAAATTGAAAGTGAGATCAGTGGTAAAATCGTAAAGATTTTGGTTGAAGATTCAACACCGGTTGAGTTTGATCAACCCCTGTTTCTTGTGGAGCCTGCATAGTCCATGGCATATTGGCTTGATTTCATTTATTTAAATTGTTGGCATGACCAAAGATTCCAAAAAGAGTTTCAATAAGATACTGATTGCAAATAGGGGAGAAATAGCCCTTCGTGTGATAAGAACCTGCAGGGAAATGGGTATCAAGACTGTTGCTGTATATTCTACCGCAGACAAGGATAGCCTTCATGTCAAGTTTGCAGATGAGGCAGTTTGTATCGGCAGGCCATCCAGCGCAGATTCCTACCTGAACATTCCACACCTCATGGCAGCCATGGAGATCACCAATGCGGATGCTGTTCATCCAGGGTATGGCTTTTTGGCTGAAAATGCCAAGTTTGCTGAAATCTGTGGTGAGCATGGTGTGAAATTCATCGGACCTACTCCAGACCAGATCAGGTCAATGGGGGATAAAATCACTGCAAAGGAAACCATGATCAAGGCGGGTGTTCCTGTAGTTCCCGGAAGTGGGGGATTGTTGGGTAGTGTAGAGGAAGCAAAGGTGATTGCAAAGGAAATAACCTATCCTGTAATCCTGAAAGCTACTGCTGGTGGTGGTGGAAAGGGAATGAGGGTTGTTTGGCAAGAAAGCGAGATTGAAAAAGCGTATAATACGGCAAAGGCAGAGGCCTTGGCATCTTTCAAAAATGATGGTGTCTACATGGAAAAATTTGTAGAAGAGCCAAGGCATATTGAAATTCAGGTTGCCGGTGATCGTTACGGGACTGTTTGCCACATGAGTGAAAGAGACTGTTCTATTCAACGCCGTCACCAAAAATTGGTAGAGGAGTCACCCTCTCCCTTCATGACAGATGAGTTGCGTGAACGCATGGGTGCCGCTGCTGTTAAGGCGGCTCAGGCCATTGGTTATGAGAGTGTAGGTACCATTGAATTCCTTGTAGACAAGCACAGGAATTTCTATTTCATGGAGATGAATACCCGCATCCAGGTTGAGCATTGTGTAACAGAAGAAGTTACCAACTTTGACCTGATCAAGGAACAAATCAAAATTGCTGCCGGAGAACCGATTTCAGGAAAACATTACTTTCCAGAAATGCATGCCATAGAATGCCGCATCAATGCGGAGGATCCATTCAATGATTTTCGCCCCAGCCCAGGTAAAATCACTGTCCTTCATCAGCCCGGAGGCCATGGCATCAGGATAGATTCTCACGTATATGCTGGGTATGTAATCCCTCCTTATTATGATTCAATGATTGCCAAGATTATTGCTGTGGCAAGGACCCGCAAAGAAGCCATTGATACCATGAGCAGGGCCTTGAGTGAATATGTGATTGAAGGTGTCAAGACCACCATCCCATTCCATCAACAACTGATGCGCAACGAGGATTTTATCAAGGGAAATTTCACTACAAAATTCCTTGACACATTCAAGATGCAATAATTGAATCATCAACTTTCTATAAAGTAAAAGCCCCGCAATTGCGGGGCTTTCTTATTGTAGGATCTTGTGCGATTAGCGCAAGAACAAGAGCTCTCTGTATTTTGGAAGTTCCCACTCTGAATCGTCAACAAGCAATTCAAGCTTGTCAACAGAGTAGCGGATTTCATCAAAATAAGGTTTTACTTTCTCGCAATAAGCGATGGCCTTTTCTCTTGAAGTGGCAAGGGCATTGGCCGCTTTTCTTGCTTCGGTCATCTCTTCAGCCAACACCTGAACCTTGTTGATATGATCAGAAATTTCAACAAGAACATTCATCTGTGCCTTGTATCCATCTGCAGGAATTCCTACTTCTTTCAATCCTTTGATGTTTTCGAGAAGTACATTTTGATAGCGGATAGATGCAGGCAGGATATGGTTTCCAGCAAGGTCTCCAATGACACGCCCTTCAATCTGCACATACTTGATGTATTTTTCCAGTTCAATCTCATGGCGCGCCTCCAATTCAACATGGGATAACACCTTGTGTTTGTGGAAAAGGTGTTTGGCTTTATCTGTAACCAGTGAATCCAATGCCAGTGGGGTAGTCTTGAGGTTGGGCAATCCGCGCCTGGCAGCTTCTTCCTGCCACTCATCACTGTATCCATCTCCTTCGAACAACACCGCTTTTGAGGCTTTGATGTAATTTTTGAGGATTTGCATGATGGCTACTTCTTTCTTGTCTCCTTTTTCGATCAAGGCGTCAACCTCAATTTTGAAAGAGCTCAAGGTCTCAGCCATGATGGTGTTCAAGATAGTCATGTTGTAGCCGCAGTTTGCAGAAGATCCAACGGCACGGAATTCAAATTTGTTTCCGGTAAATGCAAATGGTGAAGTCCTGTTCCTGTCTGTATTGTCAAGCAATAATTCAGGAATGTTCTTGTGAATGTCGAGCTTCAACATCACCTCATCCTGCTCGTCAAATTTATCACCAACACGCTCTTCTACTGCAGTCAATACCTTGGTGAGGTATCCACCAATATAAGCAGAGATGATGGCCGGAGGTGCTTCGTTTGCACCCAGGCGGTGGTCATTGCCTGCTGAGGCGATGGCTGCACGGAGAAGGTCTGCATGATCATGAACAGCCTTGATGGTATTCACAAAAAATGCAAGGAACATCAGGTTCGTTTTGGGCGTCTTTCCTGGAGCAAGCAGGTTAACACCTGTGTCAGTTGCCATGCTCCAGTTGTTGTGTTTGCCGCTTCCGTTGATGCCAGCAAAAGGTTTCTCGTGCAACAATACACGGAGCTTGTGGCGCTTCGCCACACGGGTCATCACATCCATCAACAAGGTGTTGTGGTCAACGGCAAGGTTCAGTTCTTCGAAGATGGGTGCACACTCGAACTGAGCAGGAGCCACTTCATTGTGACGGGTGCGGAGTGGAATGCCGAGCCTGTAGGATTCATATTCAAAATCCCTCATGAAAGCATAAACCCTTTCAGGAATGGCACCAAAATAATGGTCTTCTAATTGTTGTCCTTTGGCAGGAGAGTGACCAAAAACGGTTCTTCCTGTCATGATCAGATCAGGACGGGCATTGGCCAGGCCCTCATCAATCACAAAATATTCCTGTTCCCATCCAAGGGTTGCAGTAACCTTGCCTACGTTCTTGTCAAAGTAGTGGCATACATCTACAGCTGCCTTGTTCAGGGCGTCAATTGATTTCAGCAAAGGGGCCTTGTAGTCAAGACATTCGCCGGTATATGAAACAAAGATGGTTGGTACGCAGAGAGTAAGGCCTTGTCCGATGTTCATGATGAAAGCCGGAGAAGTTGGGTCCCAGGCAGTATACCCGCGGGCCTCGAAAGTTGCACGGATGCCACCACTGGGGAAAGAAGAAGCATCAGGCTCCTGCTGGGTCAGTGCATTGCCATCAAACTCTTCGATGGCAGAACCATCACCCTTAAGGGTAAAAAATGAATCATGCTTTTCTGCAGATGTACCAGTAAGTGGCTGGAACCAATGCGTGTAATGGGTAACGCCTTTTCCTTGTGCCCATTGTCTAATACCTGCAGCTATCTGGCCTGCTGCGCTTCTGTCAATTTTTTGTCCGGTTTTGATGGAGCTTACCAAACTTTTGTAAGCATCGTCGCTCAGGAACTCCCTTGCAGTCTTTAAGGTAAAAACATTTTCACCAAAGATATCAGTAATCTTGGCTGGACTTTCAACGCTCACTTCCCCATTGACGGAGGTAAGGTTGTCAATTGCTTTGAAACGTAGTGATTGCATATTTGTGGATTTTTGAAGACACAAAATTCACGAAAATCATCCGAACGAGCAATTATTTTCTCAAATTCCTTCAATTTACTACAGCTTTTGTGTATAAACGCTGTATAAATTCGATGAAACAGGGTATAACTCGCTGATTTTTGGGAAGCTATAAATATATATAAATATTTATAATATGTATTGGATTGTAATTGTTAAAAACAGTTTTGAACCTTCTCTTTACTCTTGGAGGTTTTTTTTACCTTCGCATTTCTTAATATAAACATGGAAACAACAGTAGAGACCGCCAAGCAGCTTGGACTGCTTCCCGAAGAATTTGAAAGCATCAAGCAGATCCTG
>CANEWJ010000169.1 GCA_947442625.1 Chitinophagaceae bacterium | reverse complement strand
TTCGTCAGCGTTTTCCTACCTATGATTCCTATGCTGATGCACAGCTGGATCAAATTTTGGATAGTGCACAAATCAAATCTGGGAAAAAACTTTTTGCAGATTTTTTGCATACTGTGTGGTATGAGAATACCCCCACGGGCATGATCATGCACCGACTGCCTGTTCAGGCCGACTATGCCCCAGTCTATGCCATTTGGACGGATGATTTTGACCATGATGGCAACATGGATATATTCCTCGGAGGCAATATTGAACATGCAAGGATAAAAATTGGAAAAGTGGATGCCAACCATGGTATATTGTTAAAAGGAAATGGGAAAGGGGATTTTGAGTATGTAGACCAGCAGCGGGCCGGATTGAATATCAAAGGCTGTATCAGGGATATCATTGAAACAAAAGCTGTTGGCTCAAAAAAAACACTCATGATTGGCATCAATGGTGCAGAACCTGTTTTCATCAGCTATTAAATGTGAAGTATAGCAGGAAATAGTACCTGATTTTTTGTGTAAGTACGAACCTTGTCTTGATTAAAATATTACTATGGGCTCATTAAAGTTGATGTTGCTTTTTTTATTGCTGCCTTGGGAAACAACAAAGTCACAAGAGCACCTAGATGCCAAAGATTTTGTCTTTGCTATGAAAAAAGCTACCGACATCATGCTCAACGATGTTACCTCTCCTGTGGCTGCGAGCAGATACTATGCTTATCTTTCATTGGCCTCTTATGAAGTGATCTCTCACTATGACTCCGTTCATTTTCCCAGCATGAAAGGAATTGTCAATAAGTTTACTGGTATTCAGCTTGATCCATCAACATTGCAACAAACAGATAAGCATTTGGCCTGTGTGCTCACCATATTCAGGGGGGCTGAGAAGCTCTTACCCTCTGGCTACCTGATGCGGAAAGAAATTGATTCACTGCAGTTGCTGTGGTCTAACACTTCAGCATCAAAACAATTGTACGAGAATACCAATAAAATGGTCGTTGGTGCAGTTGCGCAAATGGTTTCTTTTGCGAGGGCAGATGGCTTTACAAGATTAAACAACATGCCAAGGTATACCCCTAAAACCGGGGACGCATTTTGGCAGCCAACGCCACCTGCTTTTATGTCTGCCATTGAGCCACATTGGAATAAACTCAGGCCTTTTTTCATGGATTCTGCACAGCAATTTATTCCTGCCAGACCTGTGGTATACAGCAAATCCAAAAATTCTTCCTATTTCAAATTGTTGAAAGAGGTTTATGAACTGGGGAACAACCAAACAAAGGAACAAGCCCTGATAGCAAGTTTCTGGGATTGCAATCCATTTGCCGTTCAGCAAATTGGTCACGTTGAATTTGGTCTTAAGAAAATTTCTCCAGGCGGACATTGGATTGGCATTACTGGTATTGCTTGTTTGAAATCTGGTCTTCCTCTTTTTCAAACAGCAATGGTGCATGCTTTGGTGGCCATCACACTGGCTGACTCATTCATTGCCTGCTGGGATGAAAAATACAGAAGCAACCGGATAAGGCCTGAAACGGTCATCCATCGATTGATTGATCCCCGCTGGAAACCACTGCTGCAAACTCCACCATTCCCAGAATACTTGTCCGGGCATAGTGTTTGCTCTAATGCTGCTGCGTCCATGTTAACAACAATTTTTGGAGAAGGATTTTCCTTCCTCGACCATACTGAAGTGGAGTTTGGCTTGCCAACAAGACAGTTCAGTTCATTCAATCTTGCAGCTGAAGAAGCTGCAATCTCAAGATTGTATGGTGGAATCCATTTCAGGGATGCCATTGAGCTGGGCAAGTGGCAGGGCAGGAAAGTCGGAGATCTTGCTGTTAAAAAATTTCAACAACAACTGGCTTTGCTGAAAGCTTCGCATTGATGCTTGCTGAATCTTCATTTATCCAGACCGAAGGTCAGGAATATAGTGATTGGGATTATCTAAAGAATTACCGTGTCCCTGGCGGTGAGGCATGCCCCAATAACCCCGGCTTTCTCTCCCAGTTGAGAGATCTTGAGTTTGGTATCGTTGTTGACCAAGCTTAGGGAAAGTTTGTTGAGGGTGCTTCTGGCTGGGAGACGGATGTAGTCGCCGGTTTCAGAAAGAGCACCTCCAAGAATAAGCAATTCAGGGTTGAAAATATTGACCAACAAAGCCAATCCCTTTCCCAGTTTTTCGCCTATCTCTGATATGAGTTCAATGCTGAGCTGGTCCTCATTCACTGCTGCATTGATGATGTCATTCATGGTGATATCATCAATGGACATATTTTTTTTCAGTGCAGTTGAAGTAAACCCTTTTTTTATCTGCTCCTTGAATTTTCTAACAAGGGCATGCCCAGAGGCTTCTGTTTCCAAACAACCTTTTTTCCCGCAATGGCAAATGATTTCATTATCGAAAAGAGGGATATGCCCAAACTCGCCGCTAAAACCTGATTTCCCATAATACACTTTTCCGTCCAACAGGATACCCATGCCCATGCCATAATCCATATTGATGAACAGGATATTGTTTTCCTTTTTCAATTCGTTAGACTGAAATTCACCATAGGCCATTGCCCTGGAATCATTTTCCAGAAATGTTGGGATGCCTATTTCATTTTGTATGATTTCGGCAAGGGGCTCCTCTTTGAAATGAAAGAAACTGAAGCTATGTCCGGTTTTATGGTTGATTCTTCCCGTAAGGTTGATGCCGATGCCCAGTATTTGGGCTTTGCTGCTTGGTCCCTCGCCCAAAAAGGCCTTGATGAGCTGGATGAGATTTTCCAATGATTCTGGCGTGTTTTCAAGGCGAAATGGAACTTTTTCCTTCTGGTAGATCATTTTCTTGGTAAAATCCATCAATCCAAAATTGATGTGGAATTTTTTTACATCTACTCCCAGGAAATAACAGGCATCTGGCACCAGGCCAAACATGCTGGCCCTGCGTCCACCCGTTGAATCAAGTTTACCTTCATCTTGAATCAAGCCGTCCTGGATCAGCTCATTGATCAAGGATGTAGTTTTAGGGACGCTGGTCCCCAAATCTTTGCTCAAATCAGTGATTGTGCTGTTGCCAGACTGGTTGATATGGCTGATGATGTACTTTTTCAGGGACCTGTTTTTGAAAACAACCCCAGAGACTGTTTCATCATTGAATATATCAAGATTTGTTTTTTTCCTTTTCATTGTTTACCGAACATCAAATCTATGATTTATCTGTTTTAATCTAGACATTGACTATTGAATGTTATATTTATTTCTAGCCTTATAAACAAGCAAATGGTATTGGTTGGGCTGGGTAAGCTGTATTTTTTGTTTGTATACGATCCAAATTAGATAATAAAAAAATTAACAAAGTTGGGTCGGTTTAGAAATATTTTATACATTGTTAAATTATTTTAATTCTGTTGTTTTTTAATTCATGCCAATGGTACAAGAAATAAGCAGTGGTGTAGCGAACCGGATAATGCACTATTCGGAACTTTATCATGACGAATTGGTCAAGAATGTGCTTCCATTTTGGCTCCAGCATAGCAAGGATGAAGAACATGGAGGCTATTTCACCTGTTTGGATCAGCAAGGCAAGGTATACGATACCGACAAGTTCATGTGGTTGCAAGGCAGAGAGGTTTGGTGTTTTTCTACCATGTACAGGCTGGTTGACCAAAATCCAGCCTGGAAGGAAATGGCCTTGCATGGAGCATCTTTCATGAAAAAATTTGGCCGGGATGCAGAAGGAAACTGGTATTTTTCTCTTACTGCAGGTGGTAAGCCCCTGGTTCAGCCCTATAATATATTCAGTGATTGCTTTGCTACCATGGCATTTGCTGCATTGAATAAAATTGAGCCTTCACCAGAATACAGGGCAATTGCACTTGATACTTTTGAAAACATTATTGTACGCCAACACAATTGGAAGGGCGTGTACAATAAATCATTCCCTGGTTCCAGGCCATTGAAGAATTTTACACTTCCCATGATCCTGTGTAACCTGAGTTTGGAGCTGGAAGATATCCTGGGAAAGGAAAGGGTTGACTCATTTATACCGACGGTTCTCCATGAAGTGATGGATGTTTTTTATCGACCCGAGCTTGGTCTGATTGTTGAAAATGTGAATCAAGACGGAAGCCTTTCGGATACATTTGAAGGGCGATTGATGAATCCTGGTCATGCCATTGAAGCCATGTGGTTCATCATGGATTTGGGGAAGCGCATGAACAATGTTGCACTGATTGAAAAGGCAAAGAACATCATGTTGAAAACGATAGAACATGCTTGGGACAAACAATATGGTGGATTGTTCTATTTCATGGATACAGAAAACAAGCCATTGCAGCAGCTGGAGTGGGACCAAAAACTCTGGTGGGTTCATGTGGAATCCCTTGTGGCGTTGGCCAAGGGGTATTCGCTTACAAATGACCCCGCCTGCTTAAAATGGTTTGATACCATGCATGCATATACCTGGGAGAAATTCCGTGATCCTGAAAACGGAGAGTGGTTCGGTTATTTGAACCGGCGCGGAGAGGTGCTCAGCACCGCCAAAGGAGGAAAATGGAAAGGTTGTTTTCATATTCCCAGGGCCTTGTACCAGGTTTCAAAAACATTCAGCGATTTCCTTTCCACTGCAAATGAAAAATAATTTTATCCTTCCAAACATAAAATAA
>CANEWJ010000168.1 GCA_947442625.1 Chitinophagaceae bacterium | reverse complement strand
CTTGAGTTTCGCAAATATTGTTGGTCGGGGTAGTAAATGAACATACAGTTCCCCTCCTTGATTGTTTCGATTATTTTTTTGTTGATGGGCCTGGGCAAAGCAGGGCAACCATAGCTTCTTCCCAGGTATCCTTTGTACCTGATCACCTGTTCACTGGCATAGTCTGCTCCATGCATCACAATGGCCCTTTGTTTCGCTTTGTCATTGAATCCCTTTTCAACACCATTGAGCAACATGGAAAATCCATTGGATCCCATGTAGGTGGCTCCTGTGACATAGAATCCAAGACTGCTTTTGTGGGAATTCATGGCATTAGAAAAAGATCTTGCGAATTCTTCGCCCGTATTCCTGCCATGTGCGACAATACTTTTGAAGAGCAGTTCCTTTGTTTTCAGGTCAACAACAAACAGCCTGTTTTCCCTGGAAGATTTTGAAAAGTCGATGATGGTAAGGATGCTGTCTGCACTCAGACGGCCCTGTGCATTGAGTTTCTCGAACCCTGAGCAGGCCAGAGAAAAAATCTCCTCAGACAGGGTTGCACCTGCTTGATGTATTTCTTTGTAGATTGAATGCATGAAAAGCGTGTTTGAAGCTGAACCCTTTTTCTCGGCAATTGTCTTGTCTGCCGGAACCGGTTTCTTGCTGGTGAAGGAAACCAGCATGGTAAGGCTTGCAAACAGGGTTAAACCTGCAGCTGTAATTTTCATTGGATAGGATTTTTGGATTTTCATCACTATAACGCGTTTTGGGTTTGGATATTGTTGCACGAATCTCCAACCTTTTTTGTCTTGTCACGTTAAATGAAATGTGAAACATTACGCAATCGATGAAATTCAGGGCTGGGAAAGGTTCTATCGGGCCAATTTTGTGAATTCCTTAAGTGGTTTCAAACCTGTCAGTCTAATTTCCACCATCAACAAGCAAGGCATTCCGAACCTAGGCGTTTTTTGCAACATCGTTCATATCGGTGCAGATCCTGCCTATATTGGCTTTATCAATCGTCCAATCGATGCTGCACCACATACCCTGTCTAATATCCGTACCAACGGATTCTATACCATCAACCATATTGATCCGGAGTTTATCGCAAAAGCCCACCAGACCAGTGCAAAATATCCTGAAGGGGTAAATGAGTTCAGTGAAGTGGGTTTGACAGCAGCATACAAAGTTGATTTTCTTGTTCCTTTTGTTTTGGAAAGCCAAGTGCAATACGCCATGGAACTTGTTGAAATCATCACGTTGACGATGAACAATACCTTCCTGGTGGTGGGTAAACTCCTGCATGCCTTCCTTGAGCCTTCGATGCTCAGCAAAGATGGCTTCATCAACCTGGATAAGGCCTCCTCCATGGTCAGCCTTGGTATGGATGCCTATTATACCACAATGCCCAATGTCCGGTTGCAGTATGCAAAACCAGACAGGGCAGCGGGGCAGATTGATTTCTAAATGTTATCTGTGTTTTAATAGCACAACACCTTAACCTTTATTTCGCGTTTTTCACAAATCGGTCAAGCCACTGGCTCTGTTCCCACAAGAGGTGCAGCAGGTTCTCTTTCCCCCTGTATCCATGCGCTTCATAGGGCAAATAAACAAGGCGAACAGTACCGCCATGTCCTTTGATGGCATTGTACAGGCGCTCGCTGTTGATGGGGAAGGTGCCCGGGTTGTCATCTGCTTCACCATGGACCAAGAGGATTGGGGTTTTGATTTTGTTGGCATAGCTGAAGGGGCTCATCTTGTAATAGAGGTCCGGTGCTTCCCAATAGGTTCTTTCTTCTGCCTGGAAACCAAATGGAGTGAGGGTCCTGTTGTAGGCCCCGCTTCTGGCCAATCCGGCCTTGAAAAGATTGGTATGAGACAAGAGGTGCGCAGTCATGAAGGCTCCATAGCTGTGACCACCCACGGCAACCCTTTTGGGATCGCCTACACCCAGGCAAGACAAGGCATTGATCGCTGCTTCAGCATTCAGTTTCAACTGCTCAATAAAAGTATCATTGGGCTTGCCTTCTTTTGATGCAGCAACAATCGGCATTTCTGCATTGTCCAGTACAGCATAGCCACGCATCACATAGAAGATCGGGGATCCCCAGCTGATGGTGGTAAACCTGTCACTGCTTCCCCTCACCTGTGCGGCATCTGCTGCATTGTTGTACTCTCTTGGATAAGCCCAGATCAATACAGGCAAAGGTCCGTCTTTTGCAGGGTCATATCCTTTTGGTAAGTACAGGTCGCCGGTGAGGTCAACGCTATCAGCCCGCTTGTATTTCATCTTTAATTTCTCCACCCCGACCATGGAAGGATAAGGGTTGGTAAAGCTGGTGATCTGTTTGTCTGGGCCACTGCCCTTCCCGTTTTTGATGTAATAATTGGGCACCTCGGTCTGGGTTTCCTTTCTGGTAATCAGTTTGAGGTTGTTGGCATCAAGAACAGCCGTCACCGTTTCATAAAAGCCTTTTTTTGCTCTCCAGATGATTTGGCTGGTTTTGGAAGCCAGGTCAAATGTGGCAAGGAATGGAAGGTCTCCTTCAGGGGATGATCCAACGGGGTTGTTCATCAGGATCTTGTTGTTTTCGAGCAGGTTGATGACGGATTTTCCGAATGCATTCCTTTTCATCTCGGGCGAACCGGGGTTGTTGTAGGCATCGGTGGTATTCCTTTCAAACAGGGTTTCCATCGCGCCTGTTGCTGGGTCAAGTTTGTTTGCTTTCTGGATTTGTTTTCCTGTCAGGCCTTCGTTCACCCATGCAAAATGCTCGTTGCCCCAGACAATGTTCCTGAACCGCATCTTGGTTTTGGCCAACAGGGATGCACTGCTTGTAAAAGGCGACTTGAGGGCATACAACGCATCATGGAATTCCATGTTTTTTTTGATCAGTCCGCTGTCCAGTGGTTCACACCATGTGATGGTCGAAGGCTCATCAGCGCGCCATGCATAGCTTCTGGGCGAAGGCAGTACATTGTCATAGCCGCTGGGGGTCGTTTCACCCGAAGGCAGCTTGGCAAGTGTTTTAACCAGCTTACCGCTCATGTCCATGATGGCCATGGTGGAAGCAAAAGAGTAAGCTGTAACGAGGTAAGAATAGGGAGCCTGGATGGTTTCTGTAAGGATATACTTGTTGTCTGGGCTGATCGTAAACGAGGTATAAATGGCGGGGCTGGAAAGCTTGGTTTCTATGCCATTGGTGTTCTTGATCAGCTGTGCTGTGGTCATGAAAGCAAAAACAGTTTCATCGTACACCGATTTGATCAGGTCTTGGTAAGTGCGGCTGGGGGCTGCTTTACCCAGGTTCTCCTGGATGGAAGGCCCTACTGGAGTGATCGGTTTTTTGGGAAGCATGGCAGCAGGCTTGGTGGCTGCTGTGTAGAGGATGGTATTGTCGTCTACCCATTGGGATACGGGTCCGATTGTGCTGACCAATGCCATCTTGTTTATTTTGACTGCAATCTTTTTTACGATGTCAATCACATACAAATCGACCTTGCCCGCAGTGGTATTGGCAAAGGAAATCTTTTTCTCAGAGGGGCTCCACTCTGTATTGCTGATCAATGCCCCTGCAGGAATCCCAGCGATGGTATACTCCTTCCCGTCTGCAATATGTTTGAGTTTGAGGTTGTTGATGAAATTCTGCCTGCTGGGAGAATAGTTGTTGGGATTCAGGCGAAGACCAGCCACGCGCAGCTCTGGTTGCCCCAGCTCTTCAACGGTAGGATAGGATTCCCTTTCCATGATCAGCATCCATTCGCCCAGATGGTCAATGGATACCATAGGAGTTGGTTTCGCGAGCAACAGATCAGCAATTTCCTTTGGAGGAAGCTTGTAGGAGGCAGACTCCTGTGCCATTGAAAACACACTGATGAAGAGCAAAGACAGACAGAAAAGCTTTTTCATGTTCCCTAATTTTGAATGAATTTACTGAAGAATTTTGAACACAATTGGAATTGTCTAACGTGTTGCGCTCAAAAAACTCCCCTCCTGGCCAGGAGGCGAGCCGAGACCGATGAACGAAGTGAATCGGCTCGGCGGGGTGGTGGAGTTCACGATTGATGCTTATCTTTGCCGCACAAAAACTAACGCTTATGTCATTGCTCGTTGTCGGAACCATGGCCTTTGATGCCATAGAAACGCCTTTTGGAAAAAGTGACCGCATCATTGGTGGAGCGGCAACCTATATCGCCCTGAGTGCTGCCAATTTTGTAACACCTATCAAGCAGATTTCTGTTGTGGGCGGTGATTTTCCACAGGAAGAACTGGATCACCTGGCCAGCATAGGTGTTGATCTTGAAGGGGTGCAAATCAAGAAAGACGAGAAATCATTCTTCTGGTCTGGCCGTTACCACATGGACATGAACGAGCGTGATACGCTGGATACACAGTTGAATGTACTGGCCAACTTTACGCCTGTCGTGCCAGACAGTTACCAAGACTGTGAATTTGTGATGTTGGGCAATGGCGTTCCTGCTGTGCAGCACAGTGTCCTCAAGCAAATGAAAAACAAGCCCAAGCTGGTCATCATGGACACCATGAATTTCTGGATGGAAACGGCCATGGATGATCTTGAATTGTTGCTGAAGGATGTTGATGTGTTGATGGTAAACGACAGCGAAGCAAGACAACTGAGTGCACAATATTCATTGGTCAAGGCAGCAAAGGAAATCCTTGCCATGGGTCCCAAATACTTGGTCGTAAAAAAAGGTGAGCATGGTGCCTTGTTGTTCCATGAAGACAAGGTCTTTTTTGCTCCTG
>CANEWJ010000167.1 GCA_947442625.1 Chitinophagaceae bacterium | reverse complement strand
TGGGTGGAAGAGAAGTCAGGAAAGGAAAAGACCATGGTGAGATCTTTGATCATCACTTTGTGGAATTCACCTACGCCGATGGTTCCATCCTCAACAGCCAGTGCCGCCATATCCCCAAGACATCAGCAAAAGTGGATGAACTCTTGATCGGAACAAAAGGTAAAATCTACTGTGGCGCTGCCAACATCAGGGACCACCAGGGCAACGTGATGTACCAGTTCGACAAGAAAACAGAAAACAACGGATACCAAAACGAGCATGTGGAACTTTTTGCAGCGATTGCCAAAGGGGAATACAAGTTCGCTGACGCAGAGAATGGCGCAAAAAGCACCATGACCTCCATCCTCGGAAGAATGGCCACCTACAGTGGACAGGTAGTGGAGTGGGACAAAGCCCTCAACTGTGGCCTGAACCTTCAACCGGCTGCCTATACCTGGGATACACTGCCAAAATCACTTCCTGATGCTGATGGCAAATACAAGATTGCCGTTCCAGGCGTGACCAGGTATTATTAATCAAGTAAACAAGTCCAATGATAAAAAGAAAGGAGGGGTTAACCCTCCTTTCTTTTTTTATTTATCCGTCCTAAATAAATTTACCGGTAACCCCTCTGCTGAGAACAAATTGGGCATGGCTGTATTCGTGAATCCAAACCTTACATGCACTGGATCTTTCACCATCTTGGCTGAGACCACAACAGTTTTCCCATCGATTGTTGCTTTTGCAGGAACAAAGACACCATCTGCTCCTGCAATGAAAAAGTCGGTCAATGCTACTCCTTTGCTCATCAATGTTGTGGGGACATCATTGAACTGAATCCTGATGCTTCCTTTCTCAACAGCATGTGCAGCATAGGTTGGACTCTTGTGGTTCAATCCCTGAACCCCATAGTTTTCAGCGAGTGCATAGTTGGAAAGCCTTGTCGCAACTTCTTTTTTGAGGTTGGGATGGATGTTTTTCACATCGTCTACCAAATCGCTGATCACCACCATCCCGGTCTTGGGATGTGCTGCAGATGCTGTTTGCGCTTCCCGAAGAAGGGCTCCATTGATATGGGTATCGCCATAAGTATAGGGCGCGATTTGCACAAAATAAAAAGGAAAGGTTTTAGCCCAGGCCTTTCTCCAGCTATCGATCATGCTGGTAAAGAGACGCTGGTACATAAAGTGTGTACCCACATTGCTTTCCCCCTGATACCAGATGGCGCCAGCAATGGAAAATTGCGTCAATGGGTAGATCATGGCATTGTAGGCTTCTCCCCTGATGTGCGGCCACCAGGCTGCGGGAGTCAATTTTTCCGCAGCATACAAGAGATCTGGGTCGTGGGTGATGATCTCTTCGGGTGTCCATACTTCGGCAGGTGTACCCCCCCAGTTGCTGTTGATCAATCCCACAGGAAAGCCTGTCCTGGCATTGACATCTTTTCCAAAAAAGTACCCGATGGTACTGAAATGCAGCATGTCTTGCGGATTACAAACAACCCACTTGGCACTCACATCATCCTGCAGAGTGGCAGAAGTGGATTTGGGCACATAGAAAAAACGGATCTTCTGATTGGTTGCATTGGGAGATTCTTCTTTTGCCTGTTTCAACCCCTGATCAGCAGACCATTCCATGTTGCTCTGTCCGCCGCATACCCAAACTTCCCCAATCATCACATCCTCCAGCTGTATCGCATTGCGTCCTTTGATGGTGATGGTATAAGGACCACCTGCTGCTGGTGTTTTGACCTCAGCCACCCACCTTGCTCCGCGACTGGCCACAACCTTGTAGGTAGTGGTATCCCATCCCAGTTTGATCGTGATATTTTCGGCAGGTCCTGACCAGCCCCATAGTTTAACGGTAGACTTTTGCTGCAAGACCATGTGCGAGCCAATGATTGCCGGCAGGCGGACATCTGCCATGGTGATTGAAGCGGAGAGCAGAAGATAAATGAAGAAGATGCTTTTTTTCATGTGGAGCGTTTTACAAAATGAAAATAAGCATTTTATTTTACCCTTTTTCACCCAACGCTGCAATGAAAAGCCAAGGCCATACCTTCAGGACAGGATATCCTTGCGCCTGAAAACCAGGATGGAAGCAAAAAGAAATCCAATGACATGAAGAAACAATACCCCTGCTGACAAAAGCACGGCAGGAAGGTTCTCAATGGATCCGATGATTTGCTCGTTGTTCTCATTGATTGTCACATCAAAAAAACCTTTCCAGCCAAGCATGTGGCTGGTAAAAAGGTAGGGCTTGACCATGTTAAAAATGGGTAAATCCAATGTATTGAGGATGGTAAATACGATAATGATGCTCATGGTGGCCATGATAGGGCCAATGGAATTTTCAGCAAAAAGGCTCAGGAAAAAACTGAGTGCAGATACGGTCAACATGGCAAGTGCCGCAAAGCCAAAGGCTGCAACATAACGCCACATCACATCAGAAGCTAGGATTTGGGTAACCATGTCACTTTTCATGATCAACATGTCATCGGCACCAAAAATAAAAATGGATATGGCAAGGGCCCACACTGCCATCCAGAACAACAATACAATCGTATAGATAGATGAGGCGATAAATTTCCCAATGATCAGGTTGGCCCTGCTCACCGGCTTGGTCAGCAACAACCTTAGTGTGCCCTGGTTTGCCTCACCTGAGATCATGTCTCCGGCTACCAATGCAATCAAGAGCGGCACATGTACCAGCAAGGTTTGCAAGATGATAAAGGCCATCAGATACCCATTCATGATGTTGCCATTCACGTCAAAGGAATCAGACAGGGACTGCATCCCAAATTTCATGTAGCTCTCACCATCTGCATAGAATCCCAGCTGAATCAATCCAACAATGGCTGCTATGGCACCAAAAGAAATATAGGTCCGTGGTTTGCGGAATATCTTGTACAACTCAATATAGACGATACTAATCAACCTCATTGCCGGATGTTAAAGAAAGAAAATAAGCTTCCAAAGAATTCATGGATCGGAGACTGGAGATGCCAATTTGGTGTTCAACCAGGTATTTGGCCAACAAAGGAACTGCATCAGCTGTGGTGTCAACCAGAACCTTTTGATCAGGAGAATTTCTCAGGCCTTTAGCCCACCCTGAATTTGCCAGCAAATCTTTGACCAATGGGTTGTTGTCTGTAATGATTTCCAGCTGCACCTTGTCTGGATTCAACAATTCGTTTACCTTGCCTTCGACCAGTTTTTTCCCCTTGTTGATGATGACCATGCTGTCTGCCACTTGCTCTATCTCAGACAAGAGATGGGAAGAAACCAGCATCGTTTTTTTCTGTTCCTTGCTCAGCATCAGGATCAGGTTCCTGATGTCTGCTATCCCCTGAGGATCCAAGCCATTGGTCGGCTCATCAAGGATGATGAGCGATGGATTGTGCACCAGGGCAACCGCTATGCCCAGCCTTTGCTTCATGCCCTGCGAGTATACCCTCACGGGGTCTTTGGCCCTTTTGTCCAGCCCTACCAGTTCCAGGCATTTCATGACCTCGGCTTTGCTGATGTGCTTGTTGCTGAGCCTGGCAAAAACATTCAGGTTCTCATACCCTGTCATGTAGCGATAGAGATCAGGCTTTTCCACTACCGCACCCACCTGTTGCAAAATCTTCTCCCGTTCTTTTTCGATAGACATGCCAAAGATGTTGATGCTTCCTTTTGTTGGCCGAATCAAGGAAAGAATCATGCGAATGGTTGTCGATTTCCCGGCACCATTTTGCCCAAGAAAACCATATACCTCCCCTTCTTTCACCGAAAAAGAAAGATCATCAACAGCGGTGAAGCTGCCGAATGATTTGGTGAGATGGGAGATTTCGAGGAGCATGAGGGGTTGAGGGGTTGAGGGGTTGAGGGGTTGAGGGGTTGAGGGGTTGAGTATACAACAAGATGATAGGGCAATGGTTGGATGTAGATCAAATAAAAAAGGTCCGAAAGAAAACTTCCTGACCTTTGATGATAAGCATATGAATGAGCAGATCCTTATTTGTATTGGGGCATGATGCTTTGTGCAAGCGCAACCATGGCTTTGAGCCCATCTTCCGGAAGGTTACCCTTCTTGAATGCTGCCAAAACTTCTGGCAGTTTGTTTTCCATTTCAATCAGGAAATGTTCTTCGAAAGCTTTTACAGACCTTACTGCAACATCTTTCAACAAACCTTGTGTACCAAGATAAATGATGGCCACCTGCTTTTCTACAGATGCGGGTTGGTACTGGCCTTGCTTCAGGATTTCTACGTTGCGTGCACCCTTGTCGATTACAGACTTGGTTGCAGCATCGAGGTCTCCACCAAATTTGGAGAATGCCTCAAGCTCACGGTAAAGGGCCTGGTCAAGCTTCAAGGTACCGGATACCTTTTTCATTGACTTGATCTGGGCATTACCACCCACACGGCTTACAGAGATACCTACGTTGATTGCCGGGCGGATACCTGCGTTGAACAGGTTCGACTCAAGGAATATCTGACCATCTGTGATGGAAATTACGTTGGTAGGGATGTACGCTGATACGTCTCCCGCCTGTGTTTCAATGATCGGCAATGCTGTCAATGAACCACCACCTTTCACCAAATGTTTGATGGATTCTGGGAGATCATTCATCTTGGCGGCAACTTCATCCTTGGCGATAACTTTTGCAGCACGCTCTAGCAAACGGCTGTGCGGGTAGAATGCGTCACCAGGATAGGCCTCACGTCCTGGAGGGCGGCGAAGCAACAATGAAACCTCACGGTAGGCAACTGCCTGCTTTGAAAGGTCATCATAAACAATCAGCGCAGCATT
>CANEWJ010000166.1 GCA_947442625.1 Chitinophagaceae bacterium | reverse complement strand
CTGTCTTTGGTGTCTATTTCATAATCAGCCTTCATCACACCGCTGTTCAGCAGTGTATACATGTACTCGTGAGGAAAATATCTTTCACCCTTCGCGTCAGCATCTTTCCAAAGCTTCACGATATGGTGTTGAATCCTTCTGAATGCTTCCTCTTCAGGAATGCAAGTATCGGTTACCCTGTTCAATCCCTGCTCCAGCAATTCCCATTCCTGTTGAGGAGTAAGGTCGCGGTAGTTGGGAACACGCTTGTAGTGGCTGTGGGCTACAAGGTTCATGATATCCTCCTCCAGGTTGGCACCTGTACAGGAAATGATGTCAACTTTTCCCTGTCTGATCATTTCAGCCAGAGAAACTCCCAATTCTGCGGTACTCATGGCCCCAGCCAGGGTTACCATCATTTTACCTCCTTCGAGCAGGTGTTGTTCGTAGCCTTTGGCTGCATCAACAAGCGCAGCTGCATTGAAATGACGGTAGTGGTGTTGAATGAACGCTGAAACAGGACCTTTTGCCATATGCTTGATTTAAGAGGGGCAAAGGTAGCAGTTTTGACGTCTACTTGTGCGCAACAAACACGGGTATCTTGTGCTGTACAATCACATCGGAGAGGAAGCTTTTTTTGAACAGGTTGGACAGCTCACTTCTTCCGTAAGCGCCCGTCACCAGCATGTATTCTGTCTGTTCAGCCACCCAATTGGCAAATGTTTCGGCAGTTTCATGTGTAACAGCTTCAAGGGTCAGGTTGGAGAAATGCTTGGCTGCCAGTTCTTCAATCAATTCCTGATGGGGAAGCGGTTCATTTTTCTCCTCAAGTGAGATCAATTTGGTTTCCCAATGAAACAATTGGGGGAAAAGATAGGTGAATTGCTTGATCGCAAAGACAGAATCTGCTTTCCCGTCGTAGGCCAACATGATCCTGCTGGGCAGTGCATATTTTTCGGGTACCAGCAGCACAGGGCATTCTGTTTGACGAAGCACTTTCCTGAGGTAGTCATTGGGCTGCTCATTGCCTATATTTTCATAGAATATTTCACTGCTCAGGATCATGAGGTCTGCGAAACGTGTTTCCGTTTGCAGTTCTTGCAGGGCAAACAGGTCGGTGTCGCGGTGGCTTCTGAATTCAATCCCAGCATGTTCGCATTTTTGTTCAAAGTACCGCATGTTCCGGTTGATCAGTCCTTCATCCGTCTCATTGGGTGCAACAGTGATGGGTGTTGCGGTTCCCATGCCGCTGTACCCAATGATGTCGCGGTAGTCAATCGGTTGCAGGAATACACCCGTGGCCAGGATGGGCTCAAATTCATTGAGAAAAGAGGCCATGCGGAAAGCGCCTTCAGAAAAATGGCTTCCGTCAAAAACAAGGAGAATTTTTTTCATGCTGTAATGATTTGAGGGAGGTTTAAAAAATAAGTTTTGGTCCGTTGATTGTTTTCAGGAATTCACGCAGTTCTTTGAGCATGGCATGTTCCTTCTCGTTGACATGCTGGTGGGCGTCCGCCATGTGTTCCGAAAGACTGATGCATACATCCAGGTCCTGGTCGGTCAGTTCATGTTTATAGGCTTTTGCAAAGTCCAGGAATTCCTGAAACGCCTCTTCTGCATTGGTGTAGCTGTCTTCTGCTGTATCAAAGGAGAACTGTGTAATCCATGCCTCATTGGATCCAAAGCGGTCTTCATCTCTTTCCCTGTGCAACAGCCTTTCCCTGATCAGTTTGCTTACCGCTGCCTTTTCCTGTTCGGTTACCGTTTCGTCAGCAATGGCAATCGCATACAATAGTTTACCCAGTTCCTTATAAAACAATGCGGTGCCCATGGCTGGAATATTTATACAAATAAAGCATTCCCAGCATCCAGTTTGGCTGACGGCTGTCATGGTCGTTCATTTTTTTTATCATGCACCTTTTTGGTTGACAGCGAACTTTGAAGACAATTCCCGTGTTTACTAACCATACATTGCCTTAACTTTACGCACATGATAGTCGTTCTGTATTTTTTGATTGTATTGGGTGTTTTTTTGCTGATGGAAGCCATTACCTGGTGCACGCACCGTTGGGTGATGCATGGGTTTCTTTGGTACCTCCACAAAGACCATCACCAGGTAGAGCCTGGCTTTTTTGAGAAGAACGATGCTTTTTTTGTGATTTTTGCCATCCCCAGCATGTTGAGCATCATGTATGGCATGCAAACCCCCGGTTTTTGGTGGCTCCACGGCATCGGCTTTGGCATCATGGCCTACGGCTTTGCGTATTTTATTGTCCATGATGTGATCATCCACCAGCGATTCAAGTGGTTTTCGAGAAGCAACAATACCTATATCCGCGCCATCCGTTGGGCCCACAAGATGCACCACAAGCACCTGCACAAGCACCAGGGGGAGAGTTTCGGAATGCTTTATGTTCACAAGAAATACTGGGAAAAGGTGAGGCGGGACAAGCAACTCATGAAAGGCAAGAAGGTGGAATATGCCCCTGAAGGATAGATATGATTATATTGTAACAGGCGGTGGTTGCGCAGGGTTGAGTTTTATCCTCCATGTGCTGCAAGCCCCATCCCTGGCGGGCAAGACAATCCTGTTGATTGAGAAAGAGCAAAACCGCACCAATGATCGCACCTGGTGTTATTGGGAAAAAAGTTCCGGATTTTTTGAGGAAATTGTTTTTCGCAAATGGGACAAGGCCTGGTTCCATGGCTTGGGATATGATGCATTGAAAAATCTGGGTCCTTATGCCTACAAAATGATCCGTGGGATTGATTTCTATAATCATTGTTATGAAAGAATGGCCCTTTCGGGAAGGGTTGATATGGTACATGATGCCGTAAAAGGAATTGAAAATGTGGATGGAGGGGTTGAAGTCCGTGCAGGAAATGAAATTTTTCGGGGAGAATTTGCCTTCAACAGCATCCTTTTTGAGCAGCCGGTATTGGCGGATTCGACTTACTATCTTTTGCAACATTTCAAAGGCTGGATCATTGAAACAAAAGAACATGTCTTTGATCCTGCCCAGCCCACGCTCATGGATTTTCGGGTTGCCCAGGATCATGGAACAACTTTTGTTTATGTGATGCCTTTTTCCGCCAACAAGGCACTGGTTGAATTCACTCTTTTTACGCAATCATTGCTGGAGCAGGAAGCCTATGACGAAGGCCTTCGGCACTATTTGAAGGATTACCTGAACATTACTGATTATACTTTGCTTGAAGAGGAGTTTGGGGTCATCCCGATGACCGACCATGTTTTCCCAGCAGTAAATGGAAATATTGTTCATTTGGGAACAGCGGGTGGACAAACAAAACCCTCAACCGGATATACCTTCCGGTTCATCCAGAAGCATGTTGCTGCTTTGGTAGAACAGTTGGCGGTTTCAGGAAATCCATTCATGAAAAAATCAGTTTTACACAAAAGATTCATGTGGTATGATAGGGTACTGCTGCACATGCTTTTTCACAAAAAAATGCCTGGGTCAAGGATTTTTACCCTCTTGTTCAGCCGCAATCCGATTCAGCGGATTTTCAGGTTTCTGGACAATGAAACAAAGCTAACTGAAGAATTGATTTTGATGAATACCCTTCCGCAGTGGCCTTTCATGAAGGCGGGATGGAAAGAGCTGATCAACCAGCCATCATAACCCTTGGGTTTTCAGCTTCTTTGCCTGAGGTTCATACCCTGCACCATATCTCATAAAATAAAATTATATTACATTGGAAAAATCATATCTAGATGAAACCATTTGCTTCTATATTGGGCCTGCTGGCATTATTATTCCTTGTTTTGAATGGCTGTGAGAAAAAAGCCGTTGAAAATACTCCTGAAAAACTTTCATTTGACATCATTGAAGAACAAGTATTGGCCACCTCCTGTGCCGTGAGCGGCTGCCATTCTTCTACAGCTGATGCCAGCTATGCACAACATGGACTTGTGCTCTCCAAGGGGGTTGCATTTTCCAACCTTTTAGGTAAAATGGCAAAAAATTCAGCGGCAGCAGCGCTAAAGCTCCAGCTGGTAAAGCCCTTTGATGCAGACAACAGTTTTCTTTTCCATAAAATATCCTGCCAGACCTCTCACCATGGTGCCACAGCCAACTTTGGAAGCCAAATGCCGTTGGGAGGAAACTATCTCACCCAGGGCCAGGTAGAGTTCATTAAACGTTGGATTAATGCTGGAGCAACAGCAACTGAAAAAGGCATCAGTACCGCTGTTTTGAAAGACAGTTCTGCCTGTCAGCAAGACATCATGCCCCTTGCTGTTCCAGCTACCGGTAAAGGATTTCAAATGAAGATTGATCTGTTTGATGTTCCTAAAAATTTTGAGCGTGAAGTATTTCTCAGGGCCAATACACCCAATACAGAACCGGTCTATGTTAACCGCATTGAAATGAAGGGTAGGTCCAACAGCCATCATTTTGTGGTCTATGGCTTTCGCAATGCGAATACACTTCCTAAACCCAATGTGTTGCGTGACATCCGCAACCTGGACGGTTCGCTCAATTTGATCACTGCAGGAGAAATGCAGAACCATATTTTCTTTGGGGGTGGTACCGATGTCAATTCAGATGTTACCCTTCCGCCGGGTGTTGCGCTCAAGGTAGACCCCATGACTCCACTGGATCTCAACGCCCATTATTTCAACAAGACAAATCTCTTGCTGAAGGGCGAAAACTATGTGAATTTTCATACCATTCCTGTTTCCAACGTTCAGTTTGTTGCCAAGACCCTCGATTTGAATAATCTTGACATCTCTATTCCTGCCGGGCAGCGGAAAACCTTTTCCAAGACGTTTACGTTTACTGCTGTAACAAGGGTGGTGATGTTGACATCTCATTTTCACCGTTTTGG
>CANEWJ010000165.1 GCA_947442625.1 Chitinophagaceae bacterium | reverse complement strand
TGGGTTTTTTTATGCCCTTTCTGGAAAGCATTGATCAACATGAACAAAACATTACACACATATCATTACAAAGGGGTGCTGACCTTGGAGTCTGGAAGAACAATCCAGGATTTCAAGTTGGTTTATACCACCTTGGGTGAGATTTCATCCAACAGAGACAATGTGGTATGGATATTTCATGCCATGACCGCCAACAGCGATCCTTCTGATTGGTGGGCAGGAATGGTAGGAGAAGGAAAATTCTTTGACCCACACAAGTATTTCATCATCTGTGTCAATATGCCAGGCAGTTATTACGGAAGCGTAAATCCCCTGGACAATAACGAAGAGACAGGCATGCCTTTCCTTCAGGATTTCCCTTTCTTTACGCCAATGGACATGGCAAGGTCTTATGAACAGCTCAGGCTTTCACTCGGCATAGCAGAAATATTCATGGGAATTGGTGGATCAATGGGAGGACAACAGCTTATTGCCTGGGCCTGCCTTCAACCAACCTTGTTCAAATTCCTTGTTCCTATTGCAACGAATGCATTTCATTCACCCTGGGGAAAAGCATTCAATGCCTCACAAAGGATGTGTATTGAAGCAGACCCTAGCTGGAAAGATAAAAGTCCGGAAGCAGGAATGGCGGGATTGAAAGTGGCACGATCTATTGCGCTGATCAGCTACAGGCATTATGATACCTATGGTAAAACTCAAGAGGACCTGGACAAGGCCATTGACAATACCAGAAGTGAATCTTACCAAAAATACCAGGGAGAGAAACTGGCCAAGCGCTTCAATGCATTGAGCTATTACATGCTGACCAAAAGCATGGACAGCCATCATTTGGGAAGAGGCCTGCTGGAGGCGGAGGAAATGTTGGAAAGAATCAATGCAAGAACACTGGTCATCGGCATTTCATCAGATTTGCTTTTCCCAGTGTCTGAGCAAATATTTCTTGCAAAGCATATTCCAGGTGCACAGCTGGAGGTGATTGCATCTATTTATGGCCATGATGGGTTCCTGATTGAACATGAAAAATTGAATGAACTGCTCAATGGGCTGATCAACTGATTTATATAAAATTTAAAAAGAAGAAAAATGGGTTCAGAAAAAACACTGGTTATTGGAATGTTCGGTTTTGGTGTGGTAGGTGAAGGATTGTACAAGGTATTGAAGCAGACACCATCACTCAAGGCATCTATCAAAAAAGTATGCATCAAGAATACGAACAAGAAAAGGAATGCGCCTGCATCACTATTCACTTCCGAAAAAAATGATTTGTTGTTTGATCCGGAAATCAATGTGATTGTTGAAGTGATCAATGATAGCGTAGCAGGATATGAGATTGTAACCACTGCATTGAACAATGGAAAAGACGTTGTGAGTGCCAGCAAGAAAATGCTTTCAGAGCATCTTCCAGAACTCATCGAACTACAGCAAACAACCGGCAGATCTCTGTTGTATGAGGCTTCTGCATGCGCATCCATCCCCGTTATCAGGAATCTGGAGGAGTATTATGACAACGACCTTTTGCATTCCATCAAGGCCATCGTCAATGGATCAACCAATTTTATCCTCACCAAGATGTTTGAGGAAAAACTAAATTTCAAGGAAGCCTTGCTGCTGGCACAGCAACTGGGTTTTGCAGAAACAGACCCTACGCTTGATATTGAAGGGTATGACGCTGCCAACAAATGGGTACTTCTTCTGGCCCACAGCTATGGCATCACAACAACCATTGACAAAATGCTGTTCAATGGCATCACACAAATCAATGAGCTGGATGCAAAAGTGGCACAGTCAAGAAATCAATCCATCAAATTGGTTGCACAAGCAAAGAAATTACAAAATGGCATGGTTGCATCCTTCCTGCTTCCACAGTTTGTAGACCATGCAGACCAACTGTATTTTGTAAAAAATGAATACAATGGCGTGGTGATTGAAAGTGGATTTGCCGACAAGCAATTCTTCTATGGGAAAGGTGCGGGAAGTTTCCCAACTGCCTCTGCCGTATTGAGTGATATTGCAGCTTTGCGCTATGGATACCGGTATGAATACAAAAAACTCAACCAACAAGTGCCCTCAACCCTTTCAGACGATTTCCATTTAAGGATCTATATCAGCTTTGAGGACCTGGCCAACATACCCAAGGAGGAATTTGCCAGCATAGAAGAATGGCATTCCGGCAACGAGAGAAGTTACCTGATTGGCACCATCCCCTTCAAATCCCTATTGCACAAAGACTGGTGGAAGACCAACAATACTTCCTTGGTGCTGATGCCAGATAACATCATTGAAAATACAGCCCTTACTGAGCTGAAGAAAATGAGTTTGTCGCTGGCGGGGCTGAATGTTTGACAACCTGTGGGCAGCATTGGCTTTTATTCCTTACCCATTGCATATACAAGACCGGCAGCAAAATAAAGCAGCGGAGATATCAAGAACTCCACTACCGGAGCAACTGATGACCTTATGCCATAAGGGACTGGAGCAATTGTATATTCATAAATCCCAATCAGGAAAAGATACCCCACCAGTGAGAGGTGAATCAGGTGCCAGATGCCGAGAAGCCAGGCAACTCCATTTGCTTTCAATACCAAACAGCCAACCGAATAAACAAGTGCAATAGCCAACCAACGCATCAACTGCTTGTTCTCTTGAATGATTGTCGGCAACCTTAAAAAAGACTGGTATGAGATCAGTTGCACTACTGTATAAGCCAACAAAATAAACACCAGCCCTTTCCAAAATTGCCTGGGAAAACTCAACTTATTAAACATCACTTGCCTTGGTTTTAGTGCCCTGAAACGAAGGCTTAACCTTGTTAACAAAACTCACCCACAACAAAAATGTAAACCCGTAAACCATAAGATTGAATAGATACTTATGAGCAAACTGAAAATGCTGGGGAAATTCTAAATTGACTATGACCAAAAGTGAACACCTCAACACATTTAAAAAAAACAATCCCAGTATACCCACAATTATGTAATTGAATTTTAATACTACTGGCCCATTGAAGCACAAGATGAACCCTGCGGTCAATACCATCAATTCTACGCCATCGCAGGCCTGGTAAATACCAATTACAGCACGTTTTCCTAACTTGTAGACATAGGAATGGGTCACCCATACCTGATCTTTTCCATAGGTTTTCTGTCTTCTAGTATGCTTTGCTTCAAATGTGTCTTCACCATAAAAAACATTCAGCATTTGTGCAGTAAAGCTGCCTATTTTTTTTACGACCCATGCATCCGGAATTTCACTTGGAATCAAAAAAAGGATGTACACTGACTTCCAAAGCACAAATAAAAAGAAGGACTTCTTTAAAAAAGATACAGCGGGCTTGGGGAAATCTGCAAAATATTTCTTGAAATCCAATGTTGAATGAAATTAAATTGGGTTTTAGTTTAGCACAAGCAGAATATCAATACCCCAAGCTGCTAAAGTACAATACTAAGCATAATAAAAATCACAAAACCGGCTAAAACACCCCTAATATTGGTTAGTTCAAGGAACAAAATATGGCTGATTTCAAAACTGAACCAGATGCGCCATCCATAAAAAGGACTGCTATTTGTTCAAAATACCCGAAGGCCTGTTGTTGGCTCCTTTGCGGTTTTGAAGATCATCGCCGAGGTCTTTCCGTGCTTCCTCTGCGATGGCTTCAAGCTGTGCAACAATTTCAGGATAATAACCCTTCACATCGTATTCTTCACCAGGATCCCTTCTGAGGTCGTAGAGGGCCTTGTAGACCATCACATTTTCAGGGGTTGGGCCAGGAAAACCATTGAAGCCAGGTGAAGCAACCTCGTAGGACCTTGCAGGATGCTGGAACACGAGCTTCCAGTTATCCATGCGCACGGCCTCGAGTGCATTCTTGCGGTAGTAATACAGAAAGGTTTTTCTTGGGGAGGCTGTTGGGTCTCCTTTCAGAATGGGAGACAAGTCTACTCCGTCGATTTTCTTATCTGACAATGGTGCTTTGGTCAGTGAAGCAATGGTTGGAAGAATATCGATGGTTGAAGCAAGTTGGTTAGACACGATGCCTGCAGGCAAAACACCCTTCCAGCGCATGATGCAGGGCACCCTTTGCCCTCCTTCAAATGAAGTACCCTTTCCTTCCCTGAAACCTCCGGCAGAGCCAGCATGGTTACCAAAATTCAGCCAAGGACCATTATCACTCGTAAAAATAACCAGGGTATTTTTATCCAGCCCTTCTTCTTTTAGGGTCTGCATGATCTTACCAACATTAAAATCGACTTCCTGGATTACGTCACCATACATACCCTGTTTGCTTTTTCCACGGAATGCCGGAGATGCATTGATGGGCACATGCGGCATGGGATTGGGAATATATGCGAAAAATGGTTTGTTCTTGTTTTTCTTGATGAACTGGATAGCAGCATCAGCAAGCCTTCCCGTTAATGTAGCTTGATCCTCAAGGGTATTGATGGTGTCTATGGGCCTGTCATTTTTAATCAGAGGAAGGGGCGGATGTTGACTTTTATTGCTCCCGGATTTAACCGGTTGTCCATCATAACCCACAGGCCACATGTCATTGGAGTAGGGAAGTCCGAGATACTCGTCAAATCCCTGGTTGAATGGAAGGAACTCCTTGGCATCACCAAGGTGCCATTTCCCAAAAATACCCGTAGCATAATTCTTTTGCTTGAGCAGATCAGCGATGGTCATTTCATCTTTAGCCAATCCAACCTTTGCCCCCGGAAACAAGGCACCTGAAATACCCACCCTGTTGGCGTAACAGCCCGTCATCAATGAAGCCCTTGATGCACTGCATACTGCTTGAGAAGACAGAAAATTGGTGAACCGGATTCCTTCTGATGCTAGCCTGTCAAGATTAGGCGTTTGTATGTCCAAGGCACCATTG
>CANEWJ010000164.1 GCA_947442625.1 Chitinophagaceae bacterium | reverse complement strand
TGCTTGGGGCCTTGCTGCCCTGAAAGGAAAAATTTTTGCCATGGTCTATGTTTTGCTATGCGTGTTTGTTTGCGAAATCCTTGATAAGGTCTGTGATGTCCACCACGCTGCTCAAAGGCATGGCGTTGTACATCGAAACCCTGAATCCACCGACACTCCGGTGGCCTTTGATGCCCACCATTCCTTCCTCCTCGCACCTTGTCAGGAACAGTTTTTCCAATGCAGGATCATGCATGGTGAAAACTGCATTCATCTTGCTCCTGTCCTGGGCAGGAACCGGCAGGTTGAACATGGGCAGGGAAGCCAACGTGGAGTACAAAAGGTCGGCTTTCTGTTCATTGATTTTTTCAATGGCGGGGATCCCTCCTATTTTTTTCAGCCACCTGAGGGTGAGCAGGCAAACATAGATGGCAAAAACAGGAGGCGTATTGAGCATGGAACCATTGGCAACATGCTGCCTGTAATCCATCATGGAAGGGATTGCGGTATTGCCCGTTGCAAGAAAATCTTTGTCTGCCACCACCAGGTTTACACCGGCTGCGCCGATATTTTTCTGTGCTCCCGCGTAAATGAAAGAGAACCTGTTGAAATCCATCCCACAACTCAGGATGTCACTGCTCATGTCTGCAATCAGTGGAACAGATGAAGATGGAATACCCTGCATTTGCGTACCCTCAATGGTATTGTTGGTGGTATAATGAAAATAAGCTGCGTTGTCTGGTAGGGTATACCCAGTAGGAATATAGCTGTAGTTACGGTCTTTGGATGAAGCAACCACTTCAACATTCCCAAACAATTTTGCTTCCTTGATGGCCTTGGAACCCCAAACACCGCCATCCAAATAAGCCGCCGTTTTATCTTTAGAAAGAAAATTCATCGGCACCTGGAAAAACTGGGTAGATGCCCCTCCGTGCAAAAACATTACTTCTTTGTTGCCATCCAATTGCATCAGCTCCCTGACCAGGTCCATGGCCTCACTGACCACCGATTCGAACATCGGTGTTCTGTGGCCAAATTCAAGGATGGACAACCCGGTTTCATTGAAATTCAGGATGGCACGACTGGCCTCTTCAAATACCTCTTTTGGAAGGATGCTAGGACCCGCATTAAAATTGTGTATCATGTTACAGTTTGCTTGGGAAAATGGAATGGCAGCAGTGACACAAAGATACTTAATTTAGTGAAGAGCGCAGTTGAGAGAGATCAGGTTGCCCTGCATCTACCCATGCCGTAAACCAAAAACTGGCTACCCCATGGATGGCATCCCTCATCCGCCTTTCCACCATCCCATTGAGTTTCCTGTGGTAAATGCCTGCATATTGGGCTGCATATTGCCGCAAGACCACCCCATTTCTGCTCTCGTAGGCGAAACGAAAATCCATTGGATAGGCCTTGCTGATTTTTTTCTCCACTTTCAAGACCGTGTCAGCGGCTGCAGCGCTCTCATAGACCCTGTCCCAGATAAAATGCAGGGGACTGTTCAGATAAGCCGCAGGGCCGATGATAAAATCATACTGTTTTTCTGCATAGAGCTCTGGCAAACGGCTCTCCCAAAATCCATGAATACCCAGCTGATCGGTCTTTTGGCCATTGTGATTGCTACTCGCATGCAAAGGAACATGCACGTCTGCAATATAATGACCAAGGTCAGCAGAAATTTTCAGGATAGCATCAGCATTGCACTCCCTGAAGGCCTTTTTCAAACGGGCCTGCATGACCATGATCCACCAGGGAGCAATGCCATGTGCATTCAAGGTATCTGCTGAAAAAAGAAGCACGGCATCATCCCATTTTTTGGGGAGGGAATCCTTCGGATCCTGCAAATAATGGTCCATGTCAATATAATGCCTTGGCGCCTCCTCGGCAATGGCATAACGCCGCTTGTCAGGATCCACGGCATGGTCCGCCAGGTAACGGATGTTTATTTTGTAAAAAGAAATCATGGCCGGTGGCAGGAGAAAAACTGCATGGTAGTTGATGTGCCGGTGGCCGAAAAACCCCCAGCTACCAGATTTCAATGGGAGGATAAAGATGATCAAAAGGAATACCAACACCAATGGGTTCAGCCACCGGGACAATCCATTAGCCCACTTGCAAAGACAATAGCGAATCTTCTTCCTCATTCCCATCCCTCAGTGCATATAACATTAAACACAAAGCAATTGCTCTTATTTTTTGGCCGGAGCTTCAAGTGCCCCAACATCTGTCACTCCTCCGGAAACCACAAACTTCATGGCATTTGCGGAACTCACTTTTTCAACTTTCCTGATGCGGTCTTGTTTCACGAGAAAAGTCACTCCAGCAAATGCATAAGAATGAGGAATGTATACAGCAACATGTTCATGCAACCCAAACTCACTCACATCTGATTGGGTAATGAAGCCAATCCGCCAGACATCTGGAGATTCAATGGATACCAATACCGGCTTGTCAAATTTCTTTTTATTACCGGCGAAGGCTTCCAAAAAATCCTTTACGGTCGAATAGATGATCTTCACTCCGGGGGTCTTTTCCAATATATTGTCAAATAATTCTACCAGTTTTGAAATAATAAAGGATGAAGAAATGTATCCAACCAAAAAAACGATGACAAGCATAACAAGGAATCCAAGTCCGGGAATTTTTTCCGGGTAGCCCTGCGGGTTCAATTTGACCAGGTCAGGGAACAAGACATGGAGGAGATTGGGGAGAATGTCATCAATCAGGTTGAACAATGAAAGCACCGCCCAAACGGTGATAACAATTGGCGCCAAGATGACCAACCCCTGAAAGAAAAAGTATAAGAGTCTGCCCGGCCGAAATGATTTCATTGTGATGGTTTTAAGCAAATATACACCCTAAAAAAAGGCATTATTGGATGAAAACAACTGATTTTGAAGGAAAAATCACCAAAAACTGATCATTTACCCCGAATAATTGCCGTTTAACATTAAAATAAATTTTTTCAACAGAAACTTTTTTTACAGCAATAGTTTCCATAGTTTTGCGCCTTCAAATTAAACATGGACCCAAAAGAACGGATCATAGCACAAGCGAGAGAGCTTTTTTTCAGGCTCGGCATACGGTCTGTATCGATGGATGATCTCGCAGGTCAAATCGGTATGTCCAAAAAAACCCTTTACCAGCATTTTGAGGATAAGGATGAACTGGTGGAGCGGGTTGTAACATTTGAAACAACCAAGATGCAAGATGAATGCCATAACTGTGCCACCACTGCCGAAAATGCGGTTGATGAAATCTTCAAGGTCATGGAAATGGTCATGCAACATTTCAGAAACATGAACCCGATGGTGCTGTTTGACATGCACAAATTCCATGACAAGGCCTTTGCCAAATTCATGGAACACAAGAATATTTTCTTGTTGGATGTCATTTCAACCAATTTGAAAAGAGGGGTCGGCGAAGGATATTTCAGGCAAGACATCAAAATTGATATCCTTGCGAAATTCAGGCTGGAATCCATGATGCTGGCTTTCAACATGGAGGCCTTCCCACCTGTAAAATACAATGCGGCTGAGGTTACCATTATCGTGATAGAAAACTTCCTATACGGGCTGGCAACAGCATCTGGATTCAAACTCATTGAAGAATACAAGTCAAAGAAGAATACTACACATGCATAACAAAAACGCAAATATGATACGTTGGGGCTCCATTATTTTTTCATTGATTTTACTGGCGTCCGGTACAGTACAATCACAACAGAGATACCGGCTAACCGTTAACCAGGCTGCTGACCTAGCCTTGAAAAATGTGACAGAAATCAAAAACCTGCAAATTGACAGGGAATTGCAGCTGGCCAAGAACAAGGAATATGTTGGTCAAACCATGCCTCAGGTCAATGGCAGCATTCAAACGCAGCATTTTTTCAATATACCAGTAACCCTGTTACCAGATTTTGTTTCTCCATCTGTATACCAGGTATTGACCGATAACGGTGTACGCAATGGTGCAGGTAGCCCCATATCAAAACCCACTACACCAACCCGGTATTTCCCAGCACAATTCGGGGTTCCATGGCAGTCATCAGCGGGAATACAGTTTCAACAACTGCTGTTTCAACCTGATCTCTTCATTGCGCTCAAGGCAAGAAAGAAAGCCATTGATTATACGGATGCCAACATCAAAGTCATGGAAGACTCCATCAAAAGCAATGTTGCAAGGGCCTATTACAGTGTCCTGATTGCGGAAAAAAGGAAAAAATACCTGGATGCCAGCATCAAAAGGCTTGATAAGCTGAAAAGCGATCAGGAAAAACTCTACAAGAACGGATTTGCAGAACACCTGGATATCGACAAGACGCAGGTAACACTGAACAACCTGAACACCACATCAACCCAAATTGAAAGACTTATAGAGATTGGATATGCCTCACTCAAATTTTCCCTGGCCATTAACCAGACCGATACCCTTGAATTGAGTGATTCCCTTTCCGTTGATCTTGTCAAAAAAGACCTGCTTGAATTATCCAACTTCAATTACAACGACAGAAAAGAAATCCAATTATTGAATGTGGTAAAGGACCTTCAAGGGCTTGACCTTAAGCGGAACAAACTTTCTTATATCCCCACAGTAGCCACTTATTTCAGCTACAGCAGAAATGCCCTGGGCCAGAAATTTAACCTACTTAATTTTTCTGATCCATGGTTCAAAACATCCCTCTGGGGAATCAACTTGAATGTTCCCATTTTTGACGGAGGACAAAAAGCGCAGCGGATCAAGCAAGCCAACCTCAATCTTCAAAAAACCAACAATACCATTGCCAATGTTCAAAGGGCCATTGACCTGCAACTGAAGGCTTCATCCATCTTGTTCAAAAATGCCTTGTCTTCTCTGGACATGCAAGACAAGAATGTGGTGCTGGCAGAAAAAGTGTACAATACCACCAAGAAAAAATATGAGCAAGGCCTGGGGTCTAGTTTTGAATTA
>CANEWJ010000163.1 GCA_947442625.1 Chitinophagaceae bacterium | reverse complement strand
GGCTATGATATCAGCAAGATTCAACCAGTTGTAACCAAGCCTGCAGATTTTGATGCATTTTGGAAAAGCACAACTGCTGAACTGGCCAAGCTTCCGCTGGATACCAAGATGACCTTGCTCCCTGAGCGTTCATCAGCAAAAACAAATGTCTACCATGTGAACTGCCAGGGCTATGGCGGATCCAGGATTTATGGAATTCTTTGCATCCCTAAAGCGACGGGAAGGAAATACCCTGCTGTTTTGCAGGTGCCTGGCGCAGGTGTACGTGCCTACGGCCCTGATTTGGAGTTGGCCGATCAAGGAGTGATTGTATTGACCATTGGCATCCATGGCATCTCCGTTATCCTCGATCCATCAGTGTATGCAGACCTGGTCGTGGGCGGATTGAAAAGTTATTTTACCAGTAACATGGATGACCGCGACAAGTACTATTACAAAAGGGTTTATGCCAACACCATACGCTCCAACGACCTTATTTTCAGCTTGCCTGAATTTGATGGACGCTCACTTGCCGTGAGTGGTGGAAGCCAGGGTGGTGCCTTGAGCATCATTACCGCTTCATTGGACAAACGCGTTAAATACTTGGCTGCCCTATATCCTGCACTTTGTGACCTGACAGGATATGCTGCCAACAGGGCCGGAGGATGGCCGCACATGTTAAGCGCCAACAATGTTGCCAGCACCAGCAATCCAAAGGTCATCAATACCCTTGCGTATTATGATGTGGTGAATTTTGCAAAGGCAGTAAACATTGAAGGATATTATACCTGGGGCTTCAACGATGAAACCTGTCCACCCACTTCATTTTACGCGGCATACAATTCCATCAACGCCCCCAAGCAGGCATCTATTTTTCATGATACCGGCCATTGGACTTACGCAGAACAACGCGCAAAATATACGAACTGGTTGTTGTCTAAGCTGAAGCAATAATTACGTGGTTTCAGGCCAGTCGGTTTCAATACCCTGGGTCCTGATGAAAGATTGGAATGCAGACAAGTGACGTGGGTTGCTCCTTACCGCTCTTGTTTGTATTCCATTTTTTTGTGCATAAGCCACCAGGCATCCTGCGGCCTCACCTATGCTCCATTCTACAGGATGCAAGCGGTAACAACCGTTGGTGATATGGGTTGTGCCGATGTTCTTGTTGGCAGGGATGATGTTTTCCATCCTGATGGGAAGCAAGGCTCCCAAAGGAATCTGGAAGGGGACGGAGGGAAAGTCAATGTAATTGTTGCCGCTGGAACTGGGATGAAGGTCAATATGATAATATCCAATGCCAACGCTGTCTTCAAAGCGCGCAGACCCTCGGTTATTTTTGGGCAGGGATGATTGAGAAGACTGCTCTTTTCCAACGTGTTCTTCCAGGATCGTAAATACCGCTTTGATCCTTCTTGATTCACGGATATACGGATACTGTGCCAGGCCATCTGCCGTTCCCATTACATCATTTCTCAACCGCAGTCCTGGCCAGCCTTTCCCGCCATCGGGCCTTGGTGCTTCTGTCTGCAACCAGTAGAGCAGGGAGAGGCTGAGTTGCTTGCCACGGTCAACATGTTTATTGAATTCTTTTTCGCTGACATCTACAATATTTCCCAGCATATAATCATTCTGGGGCCAGTTGACAATGGTGATATCACTCTTGTACACACCGGGCAGAAAATTATTTTTGTTGATGATTTTTCTATAATTCCAGAGGTTCAGTTTGTCTCCTGTGGCAATGCCTTCTGGATGAAATCCAAGTCCTTTTGGTTGAAGGGTGGTAGGGCTGGAATATTCGAGGCTCAGCAATTTACCCGACCATGCTGGTGAAAGTGCCGGCACATGTTCTTTCCAAAAATCGTATTCTTTTGGCTTTTCAATCACATGGTTTTCGCCCGCTACATAGTCCATGGCAAAACACATGGTGAAGGATTGGTTGTTTGTTGGGTCAGCTTTTTCTGGTGCATGCATTTCACCTGTTTCAGCCTTGGATTCTGTACCCGTAACATATTCTGTTCCCGTGAGTGGAAGCAAATCACCGAGCTCGGTGGCATCAATAAAATGCTTTGCAACAATGGTTGTTGATTTCCCCTTTTTCAAATCCTTGACCAGGAGTGATGAAACGCTATTGTTGAATACAACGGCCTTCTGTGCTTTGTGTTGCAGCAACAAGGTAAGTTGTCCTGTACTCAGGTATTGTGTCAGCATGTCAATCATCACGGCATGTGCAACACGGGGCTCATGGCAGAGCCTTGAAACTGCACCATCTCCGGGGTTCAGGTTAGGCCTTGCTTTGGCCTCTTCTGTTAAAGGATAAAACCGTTTGTAATGATCACGGACAAGATTGCGGTATGCTCGATAGGTCTTGGGTGCGCCATGTGTTTCAATCCATGGATGTTCATCCGGTGGAACTCCCTGTGATGTAATCTGACCCCCTATCCAATCTGTCTCTTCCGTCAAGACAACCTTCAGGCCATTCCTCAAGGCTGCCAGGGCCGCTGCAACTCCTCCAAGCCCACCACCTGCTATGGCTAGATCAACAGTGGGGTTTTTGTCTTTGGTTGTAAACGATAAAAAATCAAAAAAATTTCTGCGGTTCATGGGATGATTTGATGAACAAGTTATTTAAAATATTTAAAAAGTCAAAATCCATCTTGGGAATAACATCAACCCTGTACTTCAAGCTTTAACTTGTTGACAAGTAGTATTCAATCACTTGTTTTTTTTAACAATTTCTTTTGATTAACTTAGGCGCCGTTTGCACCCTAGACCCTTAATTATTTATTTATCAAACCAATACTTATGCAAATGATTAAAATCAGGACACTGTTGCTATTCATCATGGCAACGGTAATTTCCTCCTTGGGTTTTGCCCAAACCACTTACAAGGGAGTGGTCGTTTCTTCCAAAGACAATATCCCCGTTTCTGGTGCTTCCATTGTAAACAATTCAACAAAAGCAGGTACCAAATCTGATGCCAATGGAACTTTTTCCATCAATGCAAAAGTGGGTGATCGCATCATGGTTTCCAGTGTAGGATATGGTAGTGTTGAAACTCTTGTGTTGAAAGGCCTGACAACCATGAACATCAAGCTCGATCCCACCGAAGAGAGCATGGAGTCTGTTGTGGTCGTAGGATATGCTACCCAGAAAAAAGTCAACCTGACGGGTGCTGTGTCTACCATTACTGCCAAGCAGATTGAAGACAGGCCCATCACCAATCTTTCCACTTCGCTTGCAGGATTGCTGTCTGGCGTTTCAGTACAACAAAGCTCTGGTCAGCCAGGATCCGATGGTGCTTCAATAACCGTAAGGGGAAGGGGAACCTTGAGTGGCTCGAGTCCATTGATCATCATCGATGGAGTCATTGGTGCGCTGGATGCGGTCAATCCTCAGGATGTTGAGTCAGTATCTGTATTGAAAGATGCGGCTTCTGCTTCCATCTATGGTTCACAGGCAGGTAATGGTGTTATCTTGATTACCACAAAGAAGGGAACCCGCAATAAATTATCGGTTACGTATAACGGCATTTACTCATCTACCAGCCCGATGAACATGCCTAATTTTGTTACGAACTATGCTGATCACATGCGCTATACCAACGAGGCCCATACCAATCTTGGACAGGCTGCAAAATACAGTGCCTTGAACATTGCTGCCTGGGATTCTGCCAGCAAAATTCCTGATGCCTTGAATCCTCTGGGTGTTCCTAATTTTCTGGCTTATCCCAATACAGATTGGGCAGATGCATTTTTTTCCAATCGGTTGGTTCAGAACCACAATGTATCCATCAATGGTGGATCAGATAAAACAACTTATCTCTTGTCTCTTGGATATTTGAACAATCAGGGTACGATTGAAAATACTTGGAGCCAGCGTTTTCAGTTCAGGTCAAACATCGAGTCAAAGGTCACAAAGTTCTTAACGGTAGGATCACAAACATTTGCCCTTTTTCAAAATGATGCAATGGGAAATGTGACGGATGCATTCACTTATCTTCGTGCCACAACGCCAGGAATCATTCCACAGTATGGCGGCAAATATGGCTATGCCCAAATTTCAGAGGAGAACCAGCAGGCCAACAATGTATTTTCATTCCTGAACAACAGGCTGGGTAAAGACCAGACTTCCAGGTTCAATACAACAATATATGCTACTGCAACCATCCTGAAAGGACTGTCCTTTGAAACGAGGTTCAACTACCAAATGCGCCAGAACGAATACAGGACCAGAACAAATCCTGATGCAGGGGTGCGGTTTAATTTTGCTACCAATACCCAAATGACATTCCAACCAAACCCTGCCAATCTTTCTTCCAATTATAGTTACGACAAAAACTACCAGATCACCCTGGACAATGTATTGCGCTACACCACTACATTGGGTAAAGACCATGACCTGTCCGCTTTTGTCGGCTACAACCAGTTGTATTACAACTACTATAATATTTCAGCATCCAAGCAGGGCATGATTGACTATGGTCTATATGTTCCCAATGCAGTATTGACGCCAACGACAACCTCGGGCAGCGAAAACGATTGGGCCATCCGTTCCTTGTTTGGTCGTGTCAACTATGCATTCAAAGGCAAATACTTGCTCGAAGGAAACCTCCGGTATGACGGAGTTTCACGGTTTGCACCAGAAAGCCGTTTTGGTTATTTCCCTTCCGCTTCTGCTGGATGGAGAATTTCTGAAGAAAAGTTCATGGATGGCATCAAATGGATCAACAACCTCAAGTTGAGGGCATCATGGGGAGAGCTGGGAAGTTATGCATCTGGCAATTACGATTGGCAGGCTACTTATTCACCCCGTCTGTATTCCTTCAACAATGTTCAGGCATCTGGCCTGGCGGTTGGCAGATTTTCCAATCCTGATTTGAGGTGGGAGTCTACCAACATCAAGAATATCGGTATCGATGCATCGTTGTTTGGCAACAAGCTGAATGTTGAATTTGATGTATTCAGAAGGAATACGAATGGTAT
>CANEWJ010000162.1 GCA_947442625.1 Chitinophagaceae bacterium | reverse complement strand
GAGTTCAAGGTAGATATTGACCAGATTCTTGATGAGGCCAGGCTCACCGATGAACCATTGGAAGACCTTCAGGCTGATTGCGATAAAATGAAAAAGCGCCTTGAAAATATTGGCGAAGTCAATCCTACCGCGATTGAGGCTTTTACTGAAATGAAGAAACGCTACGAATTCATTGTTGAGCAAAAGAATGACCTGGTCAACGCGAAAGATACACTGATGCAAACCATCCAGGAGGTGGAGGCCACTGCCAACCAAAAGTTCCTCACCACCTTCAACCAGGTAAGAGAGAATTTTCAGCGGGTATTCAAGGCATTGTTTACCGAAGAGGACACTGCTGACATGGTTCTGGAGAATCCTGATGATCTTGCTGAAACAGGCATTGACATTGTTGCCAAGCCCAAGGGTAAAAGACCTACGTCTATCACGCAGCTCAGTGGGGGTGAAAAAACACTTACCGCTACTGCCTTGCTTTTTGCCATCTACCTTATCAAGCCTGCACCTTTCTGTATCCTCGATGAGGTTGATGCGCCCCTGGATGATGCCAATGTGGGCAAGTTTACCAACATGATCAGGCAGTTCAGCAAGGAGTCTCAGTTCATCATCGTGACGCACAACAAGACCACCATGTCTTGTGTTGACGTGATCTATGGGGTTACCATGCAAGAGCAGGGTGTGAGCAAGTTGGTGCCGGTGGATTTCAGGAACCTGGGCTAGAAATTATCATTTTTGGAGTCTTTTTTGTTGTTAACTTGCTTGCATGTCAAGTGAGTTTAACACAGAAATGCACTCCAACAGCGCAAATATTTTTTTCATTGGCATTGCCGGTGCCGGAATGAGTGCCATTGCCCAGTATTTGAAGGCCTCAGGCAAAAACATATCCGGGTCTGACAGACAATTTCAAAAAGATATATTCAACGAAAATCGCGCTGCTCTTGAACTGGCAGGCATCACCTGTTTTGAGCAGGGAGCAGGGGGGGTAACTGCAGACATTGATCTTGTGGTGGTTTCAACTGCAGTCGAAGACACAGTGCCTGAAGTGCTGGAAGCCAAGCGCTTAGGCAAACCCATTGTTAAACGCAGTGAATTACTGGCCGAAATTGTGCTTACCAAAAGGACCATTGCCATTGGCGGTACTTCCGGTAAAAGCACCACTTCTGCCATGTTGTATGAAATACTGTTTCATGCAGGATTGAAACCTTCCATCATTGGGGGCGCTGGTCTAACGCGGCTGATCCAAGAAGGGAAAGTTGGAAATGCGGCCTACGGAGAAGGTGAATGGCTGATCATAGAAGCGGATGAAAGTGATGGGTCCATCGTTCAGTACAGGCCAGATATTGGCGTTTTACTCAACATAGATAAGGATCATCAAGACCTTGATGAGTTGGTCAGGCTTTTTGGCATTTTTAGAACGAATTCCAAACATTTTATTGTCAACCTTGCTCATTCACTTTCAGCAAGCCTTTCAAAGAAGTCAATATTTGATTTTGATTGCAACGAGCAGTCAAAAACTTACATGAATGGCACAGGCTTTCATCAGAAAGGATCGATGATTTCCTTTTTTGTTGAAGAACATTCTTTTGTTGTTCACAGTCCTGGAAGACATACCATGGAAAATGCCATGGCCGCCCTTGCTGTTGCCCATAGCCTGGGCATCTCGTGGGAGGTTTGTGCAGATGCATTGCGCAACTATGAAGGTATTTACAGAAGACACCAGGTATATGGAGAGAAAAACGGGGTGATTCTGGTTGATGATTTTGCCCATAATCCAGTAAAATGTGCAAGGTCGATCGAGGCCTGTCAGCCCCTTGCCCCAAAATTGATTGCGTGGTTTCAACCCCATGGATATGGCCCCACACGTTTTCTGCGCCATGATTTTGTAGAAGAAATGGCAAAAGTGCTTCGCCCCCAAGATGAAATCTGGATGAGTGAAATCTATTATGCCGGCGGCACTGCTGTCAAGGACATTTCCGCCAATGACCTGATTGAAGACCTAAAAGCCAAAGGGGTCAATGCCTTTTTTGTTGCCGATAGAAAAGACCTGCTAAACACAATGAAGCCTCATTTTACACCATCCACCACACTCTTGTTGATGGGCGCCAGGGATCCATCGCTGGGGGAATTTGCCAAAGAGGTATGGAAGCTAATGGGTTTAGGGGTTTAAGGGTTGCGGTTTTTTACCTATCTTAGGAATATGTCACATTTCCACTACTACACAAAGCAGGAACTGCTGGATCAGGTCAAACTGAGAAAATACGAAACCAAGTTAGGGGAGCGGCTGAAGGTATTGGATGGAGGTAAGGATTCTCTTGCTTTGCATACTGATGCAAAATATGTTTGCTTTGGCATTCCAGAGAGCATTGGTATCCTGGGCGATCATGGTACCAGAGGCGCTGAAAGCACATGGTTTCATTTTGTCAATTCGTTTCTCAACCTACAGAGTTCAGACCAGTGCAGTGGAGATGAAATAATCCTTGCAGGTTATTTCGATTTCAGCCCTGTGATGAACATCATTGAAAGCAATTTCAGCAACACAGAGGAACGCATCAATGCCTGCAGGCATGCCGTTGCCAATATCATAGATGAAGAGGTTGAAGAATTGGTAAAATCGGTTGTGCTGTCTGGAAAGATACCTGTAGTGATAGGTGGTGGTCATAACAATGCTTATCCCATCGTCAAGGCCAGTGCCAAGTCTCTTTTCAAATTGGAAAAGACCCCCAAAGCCTTTGTGAATGTGATCAATCTTGCTGCAACAGCAGATTATAAAATAATGGAGGGAAGGCATAGTGGTAATCCATTCCGTTATGCCATGGAAGAGGGTTTTCTCAACCGATATGCTGTGATAGGTCTTCAGGAAAACGTCAATCCACAGAGCATGATGGATGATCTTTATGGGAATGTGAACATTCATTACCATACCTACGAAGAGATTTTTGTTGAAGAACGGCTGAATTTTATCCAGTCTGTTTCTCAGTCTTTTTCCTTCATCGATGACCATCCCATTTCCATGGAGCTTGACCTGGATGTGGTGAGCAGTGTTAGCTCCAGCGGTCAGAACCCCTCTGGTATTTCAGTCAATGAAGCAAGACAGTTCATTCGTTTTTCGGGTCACTATCCCAATATTTGCAGCCTTCATATCTGCGAAGGCGCCACCGCACAGCTCCACGGCGACTCACAGCAATTGGCCAAACTGATTGCGTTTTTGGTCACTGATTTTGTGAAAAGCAGAGGGTGATGAGGGTTTAAAGGTTTAAGGGTTTAAAAGTTTAGGGGTTTAAAGGTTTATGGGTTTAAAAGTTTAGGGGTTTAATGGTTGAGGGGTTTAAAGGTTTAATGGTTTAAAAGTTAAGGGGTTTAAAGGTTTAATGAGTTACCCCAAACCCTCTAACCCTCTAAACCTCTCAACCTCTAACCCTCTAAACCCCTCCACCTCTAAACCCCTACACTCCTCCACCTCAAAACCAAACAACAAAACCCCCAACAAAACCTCCAACGAATGAATAAATTCAGTAATTTCCATTCTCATAAAAGTGTAGAAAAAAACTGTTGAACCATGCCGGATTTTTCGATAAAAAAAACGACCAAGGAATATGACGTAGTGATTGTTGGTTCAGGAGCTGGCGGTGGAATGGCTGCGTATATGCTGGCCAACCAAGGCTTGAAAGTCTGTCTGCTTGAGGCAGGTGCCGACTATGACCCAGCAAAAAACATCACACAACTTAAAAACCCATGGGATTCTCCTCGCCGTGGTGCCAGCACCAAGTTCAGGCCCTTCGGAGATTTTGATGCCAGCTATTGGGGTTGGGAAATTGAAGGGGAGCCGTATACAAAGGCTGCAGGAACCCAGTGGGATTGGTGGAGATCAAGAATGGTGGGGGGCAGAACAAATCACTGGGGCAGGATTTCTCTCCGTTTTGGCCCCAAGGATTTCAAACGCAAAAGCATTGATGGCCTCGGAGACGATTGGCCAATTGGATACGAAGATGTCAAGCCCTATTACGACAGGATTGACAAGATGATTGGTGTATTTGGCACCAATGAAGGGTTGCCAAATGATCCGGACGGATTCTTCCTTCCTCCTCCCAAACCCAGGCTGCACGAGGTTTTCATCAAGAATGCAGCAGGTAAGGTAGGTGTTCCCGTCATTCCGTCCCGTCTTTCTATCCTCACACAAAAAATCAACGACGACCGGGGGCAATGTTTTTATTGCGCTCAGTGTAACAGGGGTTGCACGGTCTATGGTGATTTCTCTTCCTCATCTGTTTTGGTTAAGCCTGCAGTCAAAACTGGCAATGTAGACCTGATTACCGGTGCTATGGCAAGAGAAGTATTGACCAATAGCGAAGGCCTTGCAACAGGTATTTCTTATGTGAACAAGCGCGACCTGCTTGAATATGAAGTGAAGGGACGCGTTGTGATCCTTGCAGCCAGTGCTTGTGAATCTTCCAGGTTGCTGTTGAATTCCAAGTCAGCAAGGCATCCCAACGGATTAGCCAACAACAGCAATGTGGTTGGTAAATACCTTCATGACTCTACTGGTGCGGCCATGGGCGGTATCCTTCCTGAGTTGTTTGACAGAAAGCGTTACAACGAAGATGGCGTTGGCGGCATGCACGTTTATTCTCCTTGGTGGGGTGACAACAAAAAACTTGATTTTCCCCGTGGATACCATATTGAATATTGGGGTGGAATGGGCCAGCCTGCCTATGGTTTTGGTTGGGGCATTGAAGGCCTCAATGGCAAATATCCTGTCAATGGCACACAAAAGGAAGCAGGTGGATATGGCGCATCACTGAAGCAAGATTACCGTTATTTCTATGGTGCTGGAGTTGGCATGGCCGGAAGGGGTGAAGCCATTCCTGTTGCTACAAACTACTGTGAAATCGATCCGAATGTTGTAGACAAATACGGAATCCCAGTCTTGAAATTCAATGTGAAATGGTCTGATCACGAAGTGAAGCAAGCCAAGCACATGAAAGAAACCTTCAAGGAAATCATGCACTCCATGGGCGCAGTGATTACCTGGGGTGGAG
>CANEWJ010000161.1 GCA_947442625.1 Chitinophagaceae bacterium | reverse complement strand
GTTTTCCTTGGTGAGAAACTTCACATCAAAGGCTTTGGCGAAATTCTGGCCCAGGAAATGGGAAGTACCGGCCTGCAAGGCCTTTCCATCCTGCATCAGGGCTTCTATACAATAGGTTTCCAAGGCACCGGCAAAACGCTCATTCGGTGTTTTGATGCCTTTTATGACGGGAAGTGCCATGTAGTTCTCAACGAAATCTCCATACACATGCAACATTTTTTCAGCCTCACCAATGGCTTCTTCAGCGGTGGCATGGGCAGTATGACCCTCCTGCCAGAGAAATTCCGCTGTCCTCAGGAACAAACGGGTTCTCATTTCCCAGCGAACAACATTGGCCCACTGGTTGATCAAGAGTGGCAAATCACGGTAGGATTGGATCCAGTCTTTGTAAGCATTCCAGATGATGGCTTCGCTGGTGGGGCGTACGATGAGTTCTTCTTCCAGCTTTGCTTCAGGATCAACCATCAGCTTTCCCTTGTTGTTGGGATCTGCTTTCAACCTGTAATGGGTAACAACAGCACATTCCTTGGCAAAGCCCTCGGCATGTCCCTCTTCTTTTTCAAGAAAGGATTTGGGAACGAACAACGGAAAATAAGCATTGACATGGCCCGTATCCTTGAACATCTTGTCCAGTACATCCCGCATGTTCTCCCAAAGGGTATAACCATAGGGCTTGATCACCATGCAGCCCCTCACTGCAGAGTAGTCTGCCAGCCCACCCTTCAAAATCAGTTCGTTGTACCACTGTGCGTAATCGGTAGCCCTTGATGTCAGTTCGTTTGCCATTTTATGAATGCTTTAACAGTTATTGTTTATTTCCCTGCAACTTTAACAGTTGCCGTTCGTCTAAATAATAGAACAGGATTGCGCAAATGTAGTAACTTCGGATTAATCTTTAAATCGCATCATATGAACAAGATCATTCTTGCCATTTCGCTGGCTTCCATCATGATGGGGTGCAGCACAGCTTACAGGACTGGACAGACCGTTGATGACGTCTATTTTTCTCCAGCCAGACCAGGCGCCGAATATGTCAATGTAGACGAAAAAGATGAATACAGGGCTTCAGAAGTTCCCATGACGGACCGGTACATGCGGATGAAAGCCTTTGGTGGTTCAAGGTGGAATGCATTTGATGATGATTATGCCTATTGGAACAACCCACACTGGAACAACAGCAGTTATTTCAACGTATTCCCATCTTATGGCTATTCAGGCATGAACAGCTTGTATTTTGGAAGACCCATGCCCTGGGGGATGTCAAATTACCTGAATCCATTCTCCCCTAATTTTTATGGTCAACCTGTCATTGTGTACAATACAGGCAAGTCAATCGTTTCAAAGTCAACAGGACCAAGAACCTATTCACTCAGCAATTATACACCCATGAAATCAAGCAGTGCTGACCCCAAAATGGGTGCTGGTTTTTTACGTTCCAGCGGACAATCCAACAATTCTGGCGCTAACATACCAAGAGGCGGATACAACCCACGCAGCAGTGGTGAGTCTTACAGCAGCCCGTCCAGAACTTTCTCCAACAGTTCAAATTCCAGTAGTTCAAGTTCCAGCTCCAGCAGCAGTTCAAGTTCCAGCAGCAGTTCTTCCTCCAGTGGATCAGCTCCTGTAAGAACATTCCCCAGAGGAGGAAACTAACCCAGTTGTTCTGCCTTGGTTTGCTGTTGAGGTTTTTTGGCCCCTGCACAATACCCAATGGCTGAACTACTGCACCCTAAATCATTTCGCATGAAGCAACTCCCCATTCTATTCAGCATTTTGTTTGGTTTACAACTGCAAGCGCAGGAACCCGTTGATGCCCTCCGTTACTCATTGATGGGGCATGGCGGAACTGCAAGGGCCAGGGCAATCGGCGGAGCGATGACTTCCTTGGGTGGAGATATTTCTGCGGCTTTCATCAATCCGGCAGGGCTTGGCCTTTACAAAAGTGGAGAGTTCACCTTTACACCCTCCCTGGCATTCAACAATACCAGGATCAATTACCTCAATACAGAAACCAAGGCAAACAAGATTACTCCTGATTTCAGCAACATCGGATTGGTATTGCCCAGGCCCGGATCATGGAGTGGCAATTGGAGAAACTTTACCTATGGTATCGGAATGAACAAAACCGTCAACTTTGGCAACACCACAAGGCTGAAAGGAACCAATACAGAAAGCTCTTACTCGGAAAAATACCTTGAGGAGTTGATCAACAACAAGATTACAGATCCCAACCAAGCAGCAGACAAATTTCCTTATGGATCCAGCCTTGCCTTCAACACTTACCTCATTGATACGCTTGCAGGACCTGGTGGGAGCATCAGGGGCTACAGAAGCCTTGCTACTCCCCAAACTGGAGTGAATCAACAACAAGACATCACCACCAAGGGCAGCATCAATGATATTTATTTTTCTGCGAGTGGTAACTACATGGACAAGCTTTTTATCGGTGGTGGTATTACCTTCAGCAAGCTCAAGTTTGAAAGGACCTCGATTTACAGGGAAGCTGATGCCACCACCAATACCAAAAACAATTTCAATTATTTCGAAACAGAAGACTACCTCATCAGCGAAGGGGTGGGTGTTGGCTTGAAATTGGGGCTCATTGTGAAACCTGTAGAAAGGCTGAGGATTGGATTGGCTTTCCACTCCCCTGTCTTGTACAACATGGATGACAAATACAGCAGCAAGATCACCACAGACCTGGAAGGTTATCAGGGAAATGGGGTGCTCAAGCAGAGTTCACTTGATTTTAACAATGGTGAGCTGGGCCAGTTTCAATACAATTTCACCAACCCGATGCGGTTGATGGCAGGCATTTCCTATGTGTTGAATGAGGTTGCCGATGTGAACATGCAAAAAGGTTTCATCAGTGCAGACATCGAATACCTTGACTATTCCAACGCAAAATTCAGTGGCGCCACGACAAGCGATGATAGTTACCTGAACCAAGTAAATGATGCCATCAAAGAACAATTCAGGTCTGCCCTGAACATGCGGTTGGGTGGGGAGCTCAAGTTCAAGACCATCATGACCAGGCTTGGCTTCAACTACATGGGCAATGCCTATGCCAGTGCCCCGCTAAAAGCAAGACAAATGAACATCAGTGGTGGACTGGGATACCGGAACATGGGCTTTTTTGTAGACCTCACCTATGTCCAACAGCTGATCAAAGATGCCAGTTTCCCTTACCGGCTCGACAATGGTTTTTATGAACCGGGGAATGTGCGTGCAAGCAATGGGAATATTTTCTTGACAGTAGGATTCAAATTTTAAACCCTGGTTTTTGAAAAGTTTATCCAGGTGGCAACTTGGTGCAGGCTTATTGCTTATCCCTAATTTTCATTAAATTGCATCATGGCCATTCTTAAATTTCGTGTCTACTTCGAAGAAGACGATACCATTTATCGTGACATCGTCATCAAGCACAACCAGTCTTTTTTCGAATTGCACCAGATGATTTTGTCTTCCTATGAATTTGATAGTATTCACCAGGCAACCTTTTTCAGGAGCAATGCAAGCTGGCAAAGGGGAAGGGAAATCAGTTTGGAAAAATACGATGATGTTGAATACAGGGTGGAGCCATTGGACATGTTTGAGACGACCATTGGATCCGAGATCCGGGATACGGAACAGAAATTCATCTACCTCTATGACTTCAAAAAAAACTGGTCTTTTAAGGTTCAGTTGATCAGTGTTTCAAAAGAAGAAAATTCAAAAACAACCTACCCTTCCATCACAAGAAAAGAAGGGATAGGACCAAGCCAATATGGCATCAAAAGCATCCTTGGCGACCGCTTTGCAGATGTAGAAGAGAAATATGATCTTGCTTCACTTGGAGACGGTTTTTCTGATGAAGGTGAAGAAGCAGGAGAAAATGATGATGCCGGAGAAGAAGCAGATGGCACCGAAGAGGACACATCAATTTAATATGGCCGAAAAAGAATGCATCATCGTTGTTGGACCTACCGCAGTAGGAAAAACCGCTGAGGCCATCAAGATTGCAACGGCACTGAAAACTGACATCATTTCTGCTGACTCCAGGCAATGTTACAAGGAAATGAAAATAGGGGTTGCAAGGCCCTCTGATGCAGAATTATCAATGGTAAGGCATCATTTCATTGCCAACCATTCCATTCACGAAAACATTACAGCTGCCAGTTTTGAAAAAGAGGCCCTCGCCTGTCTTGACATGATTTTTCAAGACCATGACCAAGCCGTTGTATGCGGCGGAACCGGTCTTTACATCAAGGCACTTGCGGAAGGACTGGATGAGATCCCAGAAGTGCCCATTGCATTGCGCAATGAGGTCATCTCCCTCCACCAGGATAAAGGGGTGGAAGGCCTCAGGGATGCCTTGCTCAGCCTTGATCCATTATTTGGTCTGCATGGAGATATTCACAATCCCAACCGCATGATGAGGGCACTGGAAGTGATCATGCATACAGGATTTCCGATTGCCCACTATCAAAAAGGAGTTGCACAAAAACATCAGGTAGAAGACCAGCTGTCCGGCGCTGTTGGGAAAAGAAATTTCAAAATACGCTATCAACTGATTCAATTGCCCAGGGAAGACCTCTACACAAGAATCAACAATCGGGTAAACATGATGATGGCTGAGGGCCTGGAGGATGAGGCCCGGTCTTTGTTTGCATTCAAGCACTTGACTGCCCTCCAGACAGTGGGATACAAAGAACTCTTTGATTTTTTTGAGGGAAAATGTTCAAGGGAAGACGCGATTGAAAAAATCAAACAGCATACCAGAAATTATGCCAAGCGACAAATCACCTGGTTCAGCAGGTTAAGCATCAATTGAGTAAAGGCTATCAATTCCCTGCCAGGCCAAGTTGCTTTCCCTGCTCCATCATCATGGCAAAAGCTGCGTCATAACTGTTTTCGATGACTCCGTCCAGTATCGCCTCCCTGATGGCTGTCTTGATCAATCCAACTTCCTTGCAGGGTTGCAGCTTGAATGTTTCCATGATGAGCTCCCCGGTAATCGGTGGTTGCCAATTTCTTACCTTGTCCTTCTCT
>CANEWJ010000160.1 GCA_947442625.1 Chitinophagaceae bacterium | reverse complement strand
TTGTGAAGAGATTGGCGCTGGAAAAAGTTTGCGCGATGAACGACTGGCACCTTTCCCGCGATCGGAATATGCTGTAAAAGTTACGCGACAAGAGTATTATGCAATTGTATCCCATCTGGATGATCAGATTGGACGAATCATTGCAGCATTAAAAGCCACGGGTCAGGATAAAAATACCTACATCATCTTTTCTGCAGACAATGGACTCGCCGTTGGAGATCACGGATTTATGGGAAAGCAAAACATGTATGATAGAAGCATGAGAATTCCCCTCATCATGGTTGGTCCGCATGTCAAGAAAAATAACAAAGTCGATGAATTTGTTTATCTCCAAGATATCATGCCTACCGCGTTAGATATTGGAAAAGCAGAAAAACCGGCCTCCGTCGATTTTAATAGTCTGTTGCCACTTGCAACAGGCCAAACGACAAAGAGTGCTTACAAAGCCATCTATGGCACCTACATGGGAACCCAGCGAATGATTCGAACGAAGCAGTATAAAATGATGATTTACCCCAAAGCGAATCTTGTGCGGCTATATAACATGGTGGATGATCCATTCGAGATGCACGATCTTGCGGGAGATCCTACATACAAACCCGTAATGGATGAGCTGTATGCAAACTTCAGGAAATTGCAAACTGAGGTTGAAGATCCTTTAGATGTTTCTTCTTATTACAATAACTACTTTAGCAACAAGTAAATTTTAGTATGAAAATATTTTCGATTCTCCCGCTCTTTTTTGGGGGACTACTGACCCAAACACTGGTATTTGCTCAGCCTAAGGTCGTGCAGAAGCCAAACATCATCTTGATCATGGCTGACGATCTGGGCTGGGGCGATGTTGGGTTCAATGGTAATACAATCATACGCACTCCAGCACTTGATCAGATGGCTTCTGACGGAGTAGTTTTCGATCGATTTTATGCTGGATCTGCCGTATGCTCTCCTACCAGAGGCAGCTGCATCACTGGACGAAATCCATATCGTTATGGGATCAATTTCGCCAATGTTGGGATGATGAAGAAGGAGGAGATCACGCTGGCTGAGCTAGCGAAAAACATCGGTTACAAGACTGCTCATTTTGGCAAATGGCACCTCGGGAGTTTATCAAAGAGCATTAAAGATGGTCGTCGTGGAGGAAATGAAAATGTGTATAGCCCACCCTGGGAAAATGGTTTCGATACGTGCTTTTCTACAGAGCAAGCAGTACCGACATGGGATCCAATGAAAGATCAATCTATTTCGGGCACGAGATATTGGACTGGGTCAGAACAAGCTGCAACGGAGAACCTCGAGGGAGACGATTCGCGGGTAGTGATGGATCGCGTAATCCCTTTTATCCAAGAGGCCTCAACAAAGAAGACTCCATTTCTTGCTGTAATCTGGTTTCATGCCCCTCATGCACCGGTGGTGGCTGGTCCAAAATACTTGAATATGTATGCTTCGTCTGACGAAAATAAACAACATTATTATGGATGTATTACTGCAATGGATGAGCAGATTGGACGATTAAGACAGCAACTTAAAGCGCTTAACTTGGCAGGCAATACACTGATCACCTTTTGTTCAGACAATGGTCCCGCGGGTGAAGGTGGTGGTACAAAGCAATATGCAGGTGAAAGGCAACAAGGCGTCACTGGAGGTTTTCGAGGACGAAAAGGAGTTTTGTATGAAGGTGGTCTTCGTGTTCCAGGCATTGTAGTTTGGCCAAAGGAAATAAAAAGTGGTCAACACACCAGTTTTCCTGCCGTAACATCTGACTATTTCACTACTATCTTGGCAATGTGGGGTCTTGACTTGCCCAAAAGGCCTTACGATGGAACAAACTTAATGCCAGTGCTTAAGGGAAAAACAAGCGAACGAAGTGGCTTTATCGGATTTCAAATACCTAAACAACAATCTATTGTTGATCAGCACTACAAACTCATCACTAACGATCAAAAAACGTTTGAACTCTATCATCTGATAGAAGATCCTTATGAAAAAAATGATATCGCAGCAAAAAATCCACAACGCGTTGATCAGATGAAAGTATCCCTATTTGAATGGCTTGAATCGTGCAAAAAAAGCAACAATGGAGCCGACTACCATGACGATGAAGATTAAATCAATCTGTAAAATAACCTTGATGAAATGGAAAGAAGAAGTTTTCTATCTACCAGTGCAATAGCCGGTGCAGGGCTCTTGCTTACTCCGACAAGCCTTATTGCGGCCCATCCCAAAGTGCCCCTTTACCTCAAGGGGAATAAAAAGTTATACCGTGAAAATCCCCGCAAAGCAGCCATTGAATGGTTTGGTCAAGCGCGTTATGGAATGTTTCTTCATTATGGGTTATATTCAATAGTCGGCAGGCACGAATGGCTGCAGCAACGAGAGACTATTCCGGTGGCTGAATACGCCAAGTTAAAAGAGCAGTTTACAGCTGACAAGTTCAATGCAGATTTCATTACCAATCTCGCCTTAGAAGCAGGAATGAAATACATCAATATCACCACCCGCCATCATGATGGATTTTGTTTGTGGGATACAAAATACAGCGATTTTAACAGCACAAACTCACCAGCAAAACGAGACCTAATCGCCGAATTGTCGGAGCAGTGCAACAAAAAAGGGTTGGCTCTATTTCTCTATTATTCACATGGTCGCGATTGGAAGCATCCCCATGCTCCGAATAACGATGCGTGGAAAGGTTTCGCCAGACCAAACTATAAGCCCGATGATCCAACGTACAAATACGGGAATGAGCACAATCTAAACATCTACCTTGACTTTGTAACGAATCAAGTAACTGAACTATTAGACAACTATTCTCCGATCGCTGGAATTTGGCTTGATGGTATAGCAACGCCCAAATCAGGCGACTATACGCTTTTTAAATGCCAGGAACTTTATGATACAATACATGCAAAGCAGCCTCAAGTCTTGGTCTCTTACAAGCAAGGGTTACTGGGCACAGAAGATTTTCTAGCTCCTGAACGAAGCTATAAATCGGGAGAGATACTGGCTAAGCCACTTGAGGTCTGCGATCACCTGCAACGCAAAGGCTGGGGATATGTATCTGCAGAAGATGGCAATCACAAATCGAAAGAAGAAGTTATTGAGATGCTAAAAAAAGCAGCTAAATATCCAGCCAACTTACTGCTAAATACAGGTCCACTACCATCGGGGGAGATTCATCCTGAAGATGTTAAAACACTCCGAGCGGTAGGGAAAGAGATCAATAAAAAAGGATGGAAAGCCATTCTTGAAAGCTAATCTACGACGATTTCATCCAATAAAACCTTTGTTGGTTGACCTGTAATTGTCGATTTGCCTTGAACCAAACCAGGATTCTTGGCCAACAACCGAACATAACGTATTGGCTTTCCAACCTTACCTGACATTTCGCCCTTCGAATTAAAGATCTTGCGATTTTCAGGTAAAGTCGGGCTGGCATAGGTTGCTACAGTCTCATAATTCACCCCATCAGCTGAAACCATAAAAGAGGCTGTCTCTGGAAGGAAAAAGCGTTTAAATGTAACCTCTTTAAACGTTGTCGATAGGGACTTTACTAATTTAACCTTGCCCAAATCAATGGTGAAATCAAGATCTTTGGCTTCAAATTGAATCGAAGTCTCTAGCTGACCATCGGTAAGTGCTGAAACATTAACATCCTTAAATCCCTCGCCACAATTTACTTTTAAGGCTATAGCCTGGTGTGATCGGTAGAAATTCGTATTAACACGATCAGTCTTCCCGGCTTGATCAAAAACACAGGCCTTGACAGTTGTAGTTTGATTGAGAAACAAAGGTTTGTGGTAAATCTTCGAATCCTTGGTCGGTGTTGTACCATCCAATGTGTAATAGATGGGCTCTTTTACCTCCTTTGTAAACGCTATGTTTATACCTTTCTTTTTGGGATTAATTTCGCGCTTTGACTCCACGATATAGCTTCTTCGTTGACTATAGTTAATTTGATATTGGCGAAGAAGATTCTCATGTTCAGCTACACGATTATAAAATCCCCACCAATCTTTATCCGGTTTTGACCAAATAATTTCTGATAATGCACATATCCGTGGAAACAGCTGATGTTCGATATGTTCAAACCGGGGTGTAAACTCACTCCACAAACAACCCTGAGCTCCTAAAATATGTTGTTGTTCTTTTTCAGTAAGACCGCTTGGCATCGGATTGTATTCATACACTTTCATTAAACTATTTCCACCTGGATTTCCTGGGGCACGCTCATCGTTATTCTGACCATCACTGAAATAGAGTGGCCAAGCTGTAGCATTCACCGCATCGTTGCCTAATCTTGCAGCTTCGACAGCACCCCTCTCACCCCGCCAAGCCATCACTGTCGCATTAGGCGCTAAACCACCGTCCAGAATTTCATCCCAGCCAATCAAAGATTTTCCGTTGGCATTGATGAATTTCTCCATTCTCCGTATAAACCAGCTCTGCAGTTCATCTTCATTTTTTAATCCTTCATCTTGAATTCTTTTCTGACACCGTGGACATTTTTTCCATTTGTCTTTAAAGGCTTCATCGCCGCCGATATGGATGTATTTAGATGGGAAAAGCGCAAAGACCTCTTTCAATACATTCTCAAGAAAGACAAAGCTTTCCTCTTTTCCTGCACAATAAATATCTGTTGTTACTTGCCCTTCCTTAAATTCCTTGATGTCATTTGGGAAGCAACATAACTCAGGATAAGAGAACATCGCAGCCAGGGAATGGCCAGGCATCTCGATCTCTGGAATAATTGTGATGTGCTTCTTTAAGGCATAAGCCACAACCTCCTTGATGTCTTCCTGGGTATAAAATCCCCCGTATGGTTTTCCATTGTCAACATTTAAACCAATGGCTTGATTTCGCACAAAGCCAACCTTTGCACGATATCCTCCAACCGTGGTAAGTTTAGGATATTGCTTAATCTCTATGCGCCATCCCTGATCTTCGGTTAAGTGCCAGTGGAACGTATTTATTTTATACATCGCCAAGTAATCCAAATATTTAAGAACCTCATCTTTAGAGAAGAAATGCCTTCCCACATCAAGATGCATCCCGCGCCATTGAAAGCGAGGCTCGTCCTT
>CANEWJ010000159.1 GCA_947442625.1 Chitinophagaceae bacterium | reverse complement strand
ATGTGAAATGGTCTGATCACGAAGTGAAGCAAGCCAAGCACATGAAAGAAACCTTCAAGGAAATCATGCACTCCATGGGCGCAGTGATTACCTGGGGTGGAGACGATGGCCCTGAGAATAGCTATGGGCTTGAATCTCCTGGTAAAATCATCCATGAAGCCGGAACCGTGCGTATGGGTAACGATGCCAAGAGTTCTGCACTGAACAAGCACAACCAGGCCCATGACTGCAAAAACCTTTTTGTTGTAGATGGCGGTGCCTTTGTTTCGCAAGCGGACAAAAACATCACCTGGACCATCCTCGCCTTGTCGATGAGGGCCTCTGAGTATTTGATGGACGAAATGAAAAAGAGAAATATCTAAATAGAAAAAATGGACAGAAGAAAATCGCTCAAAGCCATTGCCATTGGAACTTTTGGAACGGCTGCCTTGTTGGATGCCTGTAAGTCTGAGGCCGACAAAAAAGTGGCTGCCAACAGCTCACTGGCTGCAGGTTTTACCCTCGACAGGCAACCAGAAGAACTGGCCCAGTACGACAAGGTCATTGCAACAACATTTTTTACTCCGCATGAGTTGGCTACCATCACTGTGCTTGGTGATATCATCATCCCCAAAGATGATGTGAGTGGAAGTGCCTCTGATGCTAAAGTTCCGGAGTTCATTGAATTTATTGTAAAGGACATGCCAGAACATCAAACGCCCATGAGAGGTGGTTTGATGTGGATTGACAGGCATGCATTCAAGAAAAATGGCAAGAATTTCAAGGACTGTTCAAAAGAACAGCAAATTGCCATTGTTGATGAGATTGCCTATCCGAACAAGGCTGCAAAGGAAGTTGCTCAGGGCGTTGCATTTTTCAGCCTCATGAGAAACCTTACTGCCACTGGCTTCTATACTTCTCAAATTGGAGTGGCTGATGTAGGTTACAAGGGCAATCAACCCAATCAATGGAACGGAGTGCCAGACGAAGTGATGAAGCAGTATGGCGTTGCTTACACGGAGAAAGAGAACAAGGAGTGCGTTAAATACAGCGAGGAATAATCCATATCATCAAATTGATTCTTTAACTCCAACATTATATCCATCAATCAACGATTATTATGTCCAACAAAAACCTCCAAAGAAGAAAATTCATCAAGGCTGGCGCCCTGGGAATGGCGGCCTTCACGATTGTTCCTCGACACGTGCTCGGCAAGGGCCATGTAGCGCCAAGTGATAAGTTGCGCATTGCCGGTATCGGTGCTGGCGGAAAAGGCGAAAGCGATCTTACTTCATTTGCTGAAAGTCCGAATGTAGAGATTGTTGCTTTGGTAGATGTTGATGATCGTCAAGCCGTCAATTCAAGGAAAAACTTCCCTAAAGCAAAGTATTATCATGATTTCAGGGAGATGCTTGATAAAGAGAAAGACGTTATTGACGCTTGCTCCATTTCTACTCCTGATAATACACATGCTGTAGCCACTCTTGCTGCCATGCAGCTTGGCAAACATGTGTACACACAAAAGCCTCTCACACATGATATTTATGAGGCTCGTTTGTTGACCGAAGCCGCCAAAAAATATAAAGTAGTCACACAGATGGGCAACCAGGGAGGGTCTGGTGATGGAGTTAGAAGAACCCAGGAATTTATCAATTCAGGGTTGATCGGAGAAATAACTGAGGTTAAGTGCTGGACAAACAGGCCGGTATGGCCTCAGGGTATCCCAACACCTACAGGAAAATATGAAGTGCCAAAAGAGTTGAACTGGGATCTTTGGATTGGGCCCGCGAAAATGATTGACTACAATCCAGCATATCTTCCATTCAATTGGAGAGGATGGTGGGATTTTGGTACAGGCGCTCTTGGTGACATGGCATGTCATGTCATGGATCCAGTTTTCCGTTGCCTTCCTATCCTTTACCCCGATTCAGTAGAATGTTCGGTGGCTTCCATATGGAGAGGAATGTGGGATGATACAGCAAATCCTGATTCTTGCCCCCCCTCAACAATCATTCATCTTAATTATCCAAGAACGGATGGAAAGAAAGGCGATATTAAAGTCTCATGGTATGATGGCGGATTACTTCCACAACGCCCGGATGAGCTTTTGCCTGAAGAACAATTTGGTGACTGGAACGGGGGCTTACTTTTCGTTGGCAAAAAGGGTAAATTGTTGACTGACTGTTATGGAGAAAATCCAAGACTGTTGCCAACTACACTTATGAAAGAAAAGAAACTTCCTCCTCAAACTATTGCACGTGTACCCAAGGGCATGCAAGGTCACTGGTTACAATGGGTAAATGCTTGTATTGCTGGCCATGGTAATGCAACGACAAGTTCACCTTTTGAGTTTGCCGGACCATTCACCGAGAGTATCCTTATTGGAAACCTGGCCATCAGGAGTTGGATGATGAAAAATCCTAACCTCAAAGGATGGACCGATAAATACCTTGGAAGGAAGAAGTTGCTCTGGGATGCCAAAAATATGCAGATCACCAACTTTGATCCTGCCAACCAATTTGTGAAAAGGCAATACAGGGAAGGGTGGAAGCTCGAACTCTGATCAACAATACCAATGCCCTGATGGATTTCATCAGGGCATTTTTCTTTTAAGATGCATTTATCGCATAAAAGTTTAAGGCGGCATTTTATCCCATAAAAAAAGACCAGATTACGCTGGTCTTTTCAATATCATTCAATTGGATGTTTAATTTAAAGCTGATTAGTCCTTCTGGCTTTTCAATATCCAGAGTCCAAAGAATCCAAGGAAAATCAAAATGCCAGAAGTTCCAAAAAGGAACATGGTAATGAATTTTTGAAAGGGGACAAACAAAACAGCAGTTACAGCGATGATGAAATAGATAACAAAAAGGAAAATCAGTGTATGTATTCTCTTGTCCATGTGTAGATTTTTACTGCTGCAAATATCGTAAATTTTTTAATTCCTGATCCTGAAATTGAAAACAATTGTTCCCAAATCCTCATCGGGTCCATCTTCACTGCTGTTGAATTTGAGTTGACGGGCCTTTTGAAGTGCAATGGCTTTCATGGAAGCGTTGCTGGTGGTGGTTCCTCTCGGCTGGATGGCAACAGAAATGATGTTGCCCCTGTTATCGACCTTGATGTCTACCGCCACTTTTGCATTTTCACTGAATTCATCTTCGAAGGAAGGGTACCGGTTGATCTTTCTTCCCTGCAGCCCCCTGGAAACAGAAACGCCACCAGATCCTGAACCTCCATTTCCGGTATAACTATCGGAGTTGGTGTCCCCATTGATTTTGCCCTGGTCGCCTTTGCCTCCAGCAATTCCCTGGCCACTGCTGGCCTGATAAGTTGTTGCATTGTTTCCACCCTGACCATTCGCTGTGCCCTTGTAAACATATTTTGGTTTTGGGGCCGGTGGCGCTTCTACTGGCTTGGTCTCTTCCTTGGGCTGTGGACTGGGTTTTGCTGGTTCGGAAGTCGGCTTTACAACAGGTTTATCTTTGGGTTTATCTTTTGGCTTGCTGGCAATGATGGGCGGTGCCTCCTTATCCTCGTCGTTGGTTTCTATTTCTTTTTCAGCTGTTTGAACAGGAGTTGTTTGTGGTGGAGTGCTGACCGTTTCCTCTATTGCAGCAGAGGGTTCTCCGGGAATAAGCGGTTGAACATCACCTTCGCCCGTTTCACTATCACCCAAATTCACTTCCATGCCCTCATCATCAGGCATTGGAGGCGCAACCGGCGGTGCCCAGGAAACGAAAAAACACAATGCCAAGATTGATCCAACGATCAACAGGGTGTAGGCACTTGCTTTGAGGTTTTTTTCGTTCTCGAAGTTGGGCATTGGGGTTTAGGGGTTTAGGATGGTGTGATTATTAAAGTTCGAATGTTTTTAAAATCAAACCCAATTTTTCTTGTTAATTTTTTTTGGAAAACAGATTGGAATTAGTGCAGGAATAAATGTTGAATGAAGGAGAAAATAATCTTGATTTGAAATAGTTTAGGCTTTGTATGACAGTTGGGGTCAATGTGAAATGGGTAATAAATAATCAAAAAGTATGGATTAAACCTCTCCACCCTTAAACCTCTCCACCCTTAAACCTCTAAACCTCTAAACCCCTAAACCTCTAAACCCCTAAACCTCTCCACCCTCAACTCCACTGCGCAAAATCCTTCTCAAAATCCCCCTTGATCCTTTCCATTGGCGGATTGAAATAGCCAAATTTAAGGGTTGGGAATTCTTCCCTTATCATCTCCATCATGTTTCTGATGCCCATGATTTCAAAGGGTTCAGCAATGCCCATTCTAGTAAGGTACCAGTCTGGGTCGATGTTGAAGTTGCGCCACTGGATCATTTTAAGGTTGGTTTCCTTGATCACTTTGCGCAGGGCTTCATATTCTGCTTCAGTGTCCGTCATACCCGGGAACACGAAATAATTGATAGAACTCCATCCACCGAACTCATCCAGGATTTTCAGGCTTTCAATGATGTCTTCAAACTGGTAGTTGTTCGGACGATAATATCTTTCGTACCATGATTTTTGCAGGGAATTGGTGCTGACGCGGATAGAGTCGAGGCCTGCTTCACAAAGGGCCCTCACCGCCTTGGGCATCGATCCATTGGTGTTGATGTTGATGCTTCCGCGGGAGGTATGTTTCCTGATTTCTTTGATGGCCACCCGAATGGTTTCCCACATCAGGAGGGGTTCCCCTTCGCAGCCCTGGCCAAAGCTGACCAATGGGAAAGGGGCATCACTGAGATGGGGCACGGTAAATTCTACAATTTCTTCTGCGGATGGTTTGAATTGCAGCCTGTCTTGTGGAGACGTGATGGATTCTGCCTCTGGCTGAAAAGAAATACAGCCAATGCAATTGGAGTTGCAGGCAGGGGAGGTGGGGATGGGGCACTCCCATCGGCCAATGAAATAATTTCTGGCTGCAGGGCAGGTATAGGTTCTGCAGCAGGTTTCAGCAAGATGATTGACCAGCCTGTTGTTGGGATAGGCCTTCAACATTTGCTCTACACCCAACTCTATCTTCTCCGCATCATACCCGGCGCACTCCTGGCGAATGTCCTGTTCAATCCGAACCGCAGTAACATAGAATTCTTCATTGTACCATCCGGCTGCCGTAT
>CANEWJ010000158.1 GCA_947442625.1 Chitinophagaceae bacterium | reverse complement strand
CTTGAATTCTGCGTCTGAAAGGATCTGTGCTGCTTGTTTTTTGGCTTCTTCGACCCTGGCCTGGGTATCTTTTGCGAAAATTAATTTACCCAGTCCGAGACCAGCCAATGCGGCTACAATCCCTGTGATGATGGGTATGATGAGTGACGATTCCATGAATAATTGTTTTTTTCTGTTTCATAATCAATCCCTTCGAAAATATTTCATACGGGGGCAATACTGGCGAAGTTAGCAAAAAAAGGGGAGAAAACTGCGTTAAAAAGGGGTATCAATCCATCAATCCTTTCTCAATCGATGCCTCTATACGGGATAAAAACGCTTCAGTATCGTGGTCTGCGGCTACCTGTGCATGGGAGGGTTGTTCCTCTGTAACAAACGTCAACAGCGACATGGCCAGGTAGTCTTGCATGTCCTTGCCCGGGTATTGACTTTTGAATTGGTTGAGCTGGTCGTTCATTTTCTTGGCCATCTTTCTCACGGTCTCTTCATCTTCAGCTTTTATTCTCAAGCGGTATGATCGGTCGCCAACTGGAAGATTTATTGAAATCAAATTTTGCATTTTCGTAAAATATATATAATTTTATTCACAATTTATTAACCAAGAGGAGATTGCCACTGTGTTTTTTATCTAATGAGATTCAAAAAACCAACCATTTGCCATGTTAGCAAAGCCCAAAACTCCGATTTTCATTGACAACCTCACCATTGAGGTAGAAGAAGCCAATCACCATCCATTTCGGGTTTCCCTTAAAAGTGAAGATGGTAAAATTTGCTGTAAAACGGAAAAAAACATCCATGCTGGGAAAAGTTCAGTACGATGGGAAGGGCTGAATGATTTACCCTACGGCATTTACACTTTACAGTGCTGCCAGGGAGAGGAAATGATTGAGCTAAGGATGGTAAAAAGGGTTTAATCTTGGTCTCCCAATAATGCAATACAGCGGTCTATCTCTTTGATGTACTCATTGATTTTTTTCTCCAAAAGCAAATTTGAGGTTTCAGCACCAACAGAGGCTCCATTCCTCAGCAGGTTCATCTGCAATTCCATTTGTTCATTTTTGGTTTTCATCTCATCCCATTGCAATTTCTTGTCATCAAGCTCCTTGCGCATTTTTTCATTCTCACGCTTGTAGTCACGTAGTTTTGATGTAAGGAGCCCTAATTTTTCCTCTATCCTGCTGAATGTTTCTTTTTGTTCCGACATGGTTATTTTCTGATCTCTGCGAGCAGGTTTTTTTCAATGTTGCTGGTGATCTTGGCCATCATCTTGTCAATTTCCTCATCTTTCATGGTCTTGCTGTCGTCAAGAAAGGTGAAATTCATGGCCAGGGACTGCTTGTCCTTTCCAAGTTTTTCACTTTTGAAGATATCGAACAGCCTGTAGTTCCTGAGTTGTGGTATGGACAGGGCATTCAACAATTTTTCAATATCACCATACGATACATTTTTGTCTGCAACAAAGGAGAGGTCTCGCTGAACGGCAGGAAATTTTGATATCTCTTTGTAACGGATGGTGTTTTTCTCTCCTGCCTTCAACCAGTTGTTCCAATGGATGTCTGCGAACCAAACCGGAACGCGGATATCAAATTTCTTCAACAGCGCTGCTGAAGGCTTTCCAATGGTCAGCACCTTGAGCTTTCCGGCCGTTCCTGTTAGTGCATATTCAAACCTGCTGGAGGTTTCAACATCGAATTTGATTTTTTCAATCCCCGACTGAACCTGCAAGGATTTGACGACTCCTTTCAGGTAGAAAAGATCAGCCTCTTCTTCCTGCTTGTTCCAGGAAACCTCATTGATTTTTCCTGCGGTGAACAAGGCGAGGTGGTCGTCTTCAAAATAAGCGGTTTCGTTTTTTGAATAGGTTTTGCCGAATTCAAAAAGCCTGATGTTCTCGTTCCTGTGGTTCAGGTTTCTGGACAGGGTCTGGAGCCCTGTTTCCAGCATGGTCAACCGGAGGGTATCCAACTCAGCACTGAGGTTGTTCAGCATCTTTACCGCACGGCCCATTTCTTCTTCCGAGTAGTTGGCACTGTGGGTGATGGAATTGTTGAGCATTTCATTAAAACCAATGCCTGCAAGGATTCCGGAGAGTTTCTCCCGCAAGGGATAATCCCTGTTTCCGCTGGAAACTGATGGTGAAATGCGGATGCTGGTAGGAATCTCAATGTTATCAAACCCATCGATGCGCATGATTTCTTCAATCAGGTCTGCAGGGATGCTCACATCGGTTTTGTGTGTTGGTGTGTCGACAGTGATGGAAGCCTCATTTTCATCCAATAAACCAAATCCCATTCCCAGGAGAATATTTTTCATGGTTTGTTTGTCATAGGCCTTTCCACTCATTTTCTGTACATAGGCATGTTCCAGTTTGATGACCGGCTTGTTGTTGGGGGTTGGATAAACATCAACAGGATCTGCGCTCGTTTTTCCGCCTGCAAAATCACATATCAGCCGCGTTGCTTTTTTCAACACCTCGAGGGTTTGGCCAATGTCTACACTTTTTTCAAAATGCATGGCGGCGTCGGTCCTCAGCTGGTGTTTGAAAGAACTTTTCCTGATGGAAACCGGGTGAAACCAGGCACTTTCAAGAAATATGTTTTTGGTTGAATCTGTTACCCCGCTTCCTTTGCCACCAAAAACACCACCCATGCACATGGGGTTGCTATCGTTGTCGCAGATCATCAGGTCTCCGGACTCCAGTTTTCTTTCTTTTTCGTCAAGACCGATGAATGATGTTCCTGCAGGAAGGTTTTTGATCCTGACTTTTCCGCCCTCGATCTGGTCTGCATCAAAAGCGTGCAGGGGTTGCCCCGTATCGTGCAGGATATAGTTCGTGATGTCTACAATATTGTTGATGGATCTTTGCCCGATGGCCTTCAAGCGCTGCTGCATCCATTTGGGTGCGGCTCCTACCATTACATCATTGATCAGCATGCCGGTATACCGTGGGCAATCAGCTGTATTTTCTACAATTACTTCTACAGGACAGGCAACACCTGTGGTAGGAATCTCATTTTTCAATGTGATAATGGGCTGGATGGAGGTTCCTTCGTGGTGGTTCAGCCAGCTGCAAACATCCCTTGCAACACCAAGATGGCTCATGGCATCGCTGCGGTTTGGCGTGAGGCCAATATCAATGATATGGTCTTCGTATGGTTCAAACAGGCTGGCAACCGGAACCCCTACAGGCGTTGAAGCGTCCAGTATCTTGATGCCGCTGTGGTCTGCACCAAGCCCGATTTCATCGTCTGCACAAATCATGCCATGGCTTTCAATGCTGCGGATTTTTGCCGCTTTCATGGTGATCGGGTCTCCTGTTGTAGGATAAATGGTTGTGCCTATTGGTGCAACAATGACCTTTTGGCCAGCGGCAACATTGGGCGCGCCACAAACGATTTGCAAAGGTTGGTCACCCCCAATGTTCACCGTGGTTACAGAAAGTCTGTCGGCATTGGGATGCTTGTCTACAGTAAGCACTTCTCCGGTGATCAGCCCCGCAAGGTTTCCCTTGATCTCCTGGTATGCCTCGTATCCTTCCACTTCGAGCCCGATGGAGTTCAATATCAGGGAAAGTTTTTCATGGGCGATGGGTGTTGCGAAGTAGTCCATCAGCCATTTGTATGAAATCGTCATAGCCGCAAATATAAGACATGATTGATGAAATGCTTCCACCACCCCGGCACTCATTCGTCTGCACCTTCGGTGCAGCCTTCATCGTGCCACCCCTCCTGTCCAGGAGGGGTGTTTTTTGAATCCAGTTTGATGGTACAGCGCATAAAAATCTTAATCCTCAACCCCTACACCTCTCAACCCCTACCCCTCTCAACCCCTACACCTCTCAACCCTTACCCCTCTCAACCCCTACCCCTCTCAACCCCAAATGTGAATAACCCCATCCCTCCTGTCAATAACCCCCCTTTAGCTGTGGACTGACCTGTGGATAGCCTGTTCCCAATTAATGTTTTTTTAAAATGCAGATTGCTTAAGGCATCCTTGGTATATTCGCTCTCCAGACCCTTCGGGTAATGGAGATGTGATTGAAAACGATTTGAAAAGCAAGTAAATGGACCAAACTAACATAAACCGGGACAGGAGAAACAAGCGGAAAACGGCGCCAGAATTCAATGCCATGGCTTATGGCAAGGTACCGCCACAATCCCGTGAATTGGAGGAAGCCGTATTGGGTGCTGTGATGCTGGAACGTGCAGCATTTGATATTGTGATCAATGTGCTGAAGCCCGAGTGTTTTTATGTGGAGTCTCATCAAACGGTTTTTCGTGCTATCGTGCGGTTGAATACCGATAACAAACCCATCGATTTATTGACTGTTGTAGAGGAGTTGAAGACCATGGAGATGTTGGATGCTGTGGGTGGTCCTTATTTTATTTCAAAACTGACCAACGCCGTTGTATCTGCAGCCAATATTGAGGCCCATGCCCGTATCGTGCAGGAAAAATTCATCCAAAGGGAATTGATCCGCATCAGCACCGAAATCATCACAGATGCCTATGACGATTCAACGGATGTTTTTGATCTCTTGGACAGTGCAGAACAAAAACTGTTTTCCATTGCGAATGATCAGCTCAAAAAAGAATTTGATACACTGGGCAAGAGTGTGATGGATACCTTGAACAAGATTGATGAGATGAGGGCCAGGAATGAAGATATCACCGGTGTTCCAACAGGATTTCCAACCTTGGACAAAACCACCTATGGCTGGCAACGTTCTGACCTTATCATTCTTGCCGCTCGTCCTTCGGTTGGTAAAACGGCTTTTGCCCTGAACCTGGCCAGAAATGCTGCCATGCATCCCACCAAACCCACGGCCGTTGCATTCTTCAGCCTTGAGATGAGCACCAGCCAGCTGGTACAAAGGATCCTATCTGCTGAAAGTGAGATCCACCTGGAAAAAATATCCAGGGGTAAAATGGAAGACCATGAGATGCAGCAGCTTTATAAAAAAGGCATTGAGCCCTTGACCAAGGCCAGGATTTTTGTGGATGACTCAGCTGCTCTCAACATTTTTGAGCTTCGGGCCAAATGCCGCAGGTTAAAAAGTTTGCATGATGTAGGCCTGATCATCATCGACTATTTGCAGTTGATGAGTGGATCCAGCGACAACAGGAATTCCAACCGTGAGCAGGAAATCAGTACCATTTCAAG
>CANEWJ010000157.1 GCA_947442625.1 Chitinophagaceae bacterium | reverse complement strand
TCAAAACTTACACTTTGGTTTACACCTGGCGATGATGTGTACAGCATGATGCTGAGGAGTGAAAGAATGGTGGATGCAGCGGGAAAGCTTTTGGACAGCGATGCACCTGTTTGTCATTTTCATACCAAGCTGATGCAAAAAGAACCAAAGGTTGGTGGCGCCTGGGAGTGGCATCAAGACTATGGCTATTGGTACAAGAACCAGTTCCTGTTTCCTGACCAATTGGTGAGCATCATGATTGCATTAACCCCTGCCAACAAGGAAAATGGTTGTTTGCAGGTTATCAAACGCTCTCACAAACTCGGAAGGGTTAACCATGGTTTTGCCGGTGAACAGGTCGGTGCAGACATGGTCATGGTCAACCATGCCCTTGAAACACTTGAGCATGTTTACGTTGAATTGGAGCCGGGAGATGCACTGTTCTTTCACAGCAATCTCTTGCACAGGAGTGAAGCCAACCTGAGCGATCATCCACGGTGGTCCATCATTTCCTGCTACAACTCCCTTTCCAACCATGCTTTCAACGACTCCAGCACCTCTTGGAGAGAACCTGTTAACATTGTGTCTGATGCAGCCATGATGGCTGAGTCTATCGGAGGCGCTTCCGCAACGGCTGATTTTCTGCGCAAGGAAGACGATCCGGCCCTCAAGGAAACCGGATGGGAAAAGGAGGTGAAAACCACTTAGGTTTTCGCCGCTTTCTTGGTAACTTTGCACCATGATAACAAGCAGCCCCTCTTTTTTATACGAAAAAGATACCCCATGGGAAGATCTTGGAAATGGCGTTTCCCGTCAGGTCATGGGCTTTAACCAAGACCTGATGATGGTGAAGTTCAGGTTCATCCCTGGTGCCGTTGGTGCTCCCCATCACCATGTTCACTCTCAGAGTGCCATGGTCATGTCTGGTGTTTTTGAACTGACCATTAACGGAGAAAAGAAAATCCTTTCAGCTGGTGATGGATATTTCGTAGAGCCTGGTGTTGAGCACAGTGCCGTCTGCATTGAAGAGGGAATTCTCATTGATGCTTTCAATCCTTTCAGGACTGATTTCCTTGGCAATTAACCTTAATTTCAAGGTTATGTTTGACCAGCTTCAATCTGTTTTTTCTGGCGAGTTGTATTTCGAGAACAAAGGGCTTGATGCTGCCATCAAAACCGTCTATGCTACAGATGCTTCTGAATACCAGGAAAAACCACTGGCGGTTGCCATCCCCAAAAATATTGCAGACATCAAGGCGCTCATCGCCTTTGCCACAGAAAAAAAAATATCACTGATTCCAAGAGCAGCTGGTACTTCCCTGGCTGGCCAGGTTGTGGGCAGCGGCATGGTGGTAGACATTTCCAAACACTTTACCGAAATACTGGAATTCAATGAAAAGGAAAAATGGGTCCGCGTTCAACCAGGCGTTATCAGGGATGATTTGAATGCCTTCCTGAAACCATTTGGTTTGATGTTTGGACCTGAAACCTCTACAGCCAACAGGGCGATGATTGGCGGAATGATTGGCAACAATTCATGTGGGCTTCATTCCATCATCTGGGGAACCACCAGGGACAATCTCCTGGAAACAAATGTAATCCTGGGTGATGGTACTGAGGTTGTTTTTAAAGGGTTGACGAAAGTTGAGCTGGAAAACAAGTGCATAGGATCAGGAACTGAATCTGATATATACAAATCATTGAAAACGCTTGTAGACAACAAGGAAAATCAACAAGCCATCGAAGAAGGCTTCCCAAGAAAAGACATCAAAAGAAGGAATACCGGTTACGCCCTGGATACTGTACTGGAAATGTCCAGGTTCGAAGATGAAACTCCATTCAACCTGAGCAAGCTGATTGCCGGATCTGAAGGCACACTTTGTTTCATCACAGCAGCGAAGTTGCAATTGCTGGATCTTCCTCCTTCACAGGTAGCCATGGTGGCAGTTCATACCAGTACGCTGCAAGATGCGCTGCAGGCCAATCTTGTGGCACTTGCGCATGGATGTGCCGCTTCAGAACTGGTGGATGATGTCATTCTGCAGTTCACCCAATCATCGCCAAGCCTTTCTGCAAGCCGTTTATTTATCCAAGGTGAGCCCAAGGCCATCCTGATGGTTGAATTTTTCAACAAAGACCAAGATGCGTTGATGAACCAGTGCCAGCTGTTGATCAGGGCATTGGAAGAAAAAAATATCGGTTATGCGTATCCTGTATTGCAGGATGAACAGTGCAAGATGGCCTGGGATTTGAGAAAGGCAGGGCTGGGCCTTTTGCGCAACCTTCCCGGAGATGCAAGGCCAGTCAACCTCATTGAAGACTGCGCCGTTAGCCCCGAGGACCTTCCCAATTATATTGCAGACCTTGAGCAGTTGCTTCAACGGCAAGGTTTACACTATTCCATGTATGCCCATGCAGGGGCAGGAGAGCTGCACGTTGAGCCCATCATCAACCTGAAAACTGCAGCTGGTATACAACAGTTCAGGCAAGTATTGACAGAAACGGCAGCACTGGTAAAATCATACAACGGTTCATTGTCGGGAGAGCATGGGGATGGCCGCTTGCGTGGCGAATTCATTCCCATGATGATGGGAGCGCATAATTATGCATTGTTCCAACAGGTCAAACAAATCTTCGACCCCAACCAGATTTTCAACCGGGGCAAGATTGTGGATACTCCACCCATGGATGAACAGTTGCGTTTTAACCCGTTAACCAAGGTCAACCCGGTCAATACGGTCTATGACTACAAGGCGGTCGGAGGTTACCTCAAACTCACTGAAAAATGCAGTGGCTCTGGCGATTGCAGGAAGACTGAAATCACCGGTGGTACCATGTGCCCCAGTTATATGGCCACCAGAAGTGAGCGCGATACCACCAGGGCCCGTGCCAATGTGTTGAGGCAGTATCTCACCAATGAATCAACCAATCTCATTGATAAAGAGGAGGTAAAAGAGATCATGGACCTCTGTCTTTCCTGCAAGGCCTGTAAGTCTGAATGCCCGTCCAGCGTTGACGTGGCGAAGCTGAAGGGCGAGTTCATGCAGTCGTATTATGATGAGAAAGGTGTTCCTTTCCGAACCCAGCTGATTGGACATTTTTCAAGCCAGATGAAAATGGCCTCCCAGTTTTCAGGGATCTACAATTGGATGATTGACACCCCGGTCATCAGAAAAACCATGAACAAGCTGGTTGGATTTCATCCCAATCGTTCTTTGCCTAAAGTGGCTGGAAAGACTTTGCGCGAATGGCATCGCTCGCGGATTGCTGCTCCATCAGGCAAGCAGGCTGACAACAAGGTGTATTTGTTCTGTGATGAATTCACCAATTACAATGACGTTGAAATTGGCAAGCAGTGTATACTGTTGATGGAAAGATTGGGCTATGCAGTTTGCATGATTGACCATCCCGACAGTGCCAGAACCTATCTCTCCAAGGGCCTGATCATGGAGGCCAAAAAAATCGCCAATGAGCAGGTAGAAATATTCTCCTCCATCATCAATGCATCAACACCATTGGTTGGCATAGAACCCTCTGCCATCCTGGGTTTCAGGGATGAATACCTCGACCTGGCTGATCCAGCATTGCTTGAAAAATCAAAGGAACTTTCCCAACATGTTTTCTTGTTTGAAGAGTGGTTCATGCGGGAAGCTGACAAAGGAAAAATCATGCCATCCTCTTTCACCAATGCCAGCAAGAAGATCAAGGTTCATGGCCATTGTCACCAAAAAAGCCAGGCCTCCCTGACACCTGTGAAGCGTGCCTTGTCCTTTCCTGAGCATTACGAAGCCCGCCTGATCCCATCAGGTTGCTGTGGCATGGCAGGTTCTTTTGGCTATGAGCAAGAACACTATGACGTTTCCATGAAAGTGGGTGAGCTTGTCTTGTTCAAGGCTGTACGCGAAGCAGATGAGGAAATCCTCATTGCCGCATCAGGAACAAGTTGCCGGCACCAAATCAAGGATGGCACCGGCAAACGCGCGCTTCACAGCATTGAAGTCTTGTTCAACGCCTTGAAAGACAATTAGGAGATCCCAATGTCATCCAAATAAACCGTTACGATGGCGCCGCTGTATTCCTTTATTTCAATTGAACTCAGTGTTGCAGGATTGTTGAAGTTGGAAAGGGGGATTTCAAAAGTTGACCATGCACCTTCTTTCAACACGATTTGAAATGCTGTAGTGCTAACACCATTGATGATGACCCTTGCTCTTTTGGCTTCCGTACCCGGCCCACCAAATACAGAGAATTTAATGGCTGAGAATCCTGCAAGGCTTACAGCAGGTGCTGCCTTGCTCACCCTAAAGCCGCCAAATCCAACCGTATAGGCACTGCTGATGGCCGTTGTTCCCCTTTTAACTGTTGTGGTATGGTTGAATACAGCTGTTGCACTATAGGAACTGTTTGACCAGCCTGTTTGCAGCCTTTCATCATAGATGATGTACTTGAAACCAAAACGGATTGGTGAGGTTGCCATGCCTACTGGTGTTGTAACCGTAATGAATGCACTGGTTACGCCCGCAGGTACATTGACCTTCAGTTCTTGATTGCTTTTTGATACAATGGCTGCCACTGCATTGTCAAATTTCACTTCAGTAACGCCATTGAAATGATTGCCCGAAATGGTTACCTGATCTCCTGTTGCTCCTGCTTCTGGATTGAATCTGGTGATGATTGGTGCTGGTTGCATGATTTTGAAACCATACGTAGCAGAACCATATTTTGTCGTGACCGTGATGGGGTTGTTGATCGGGTCTGGAAGATTGGCAGGAATCTTTACCGTTACCGTGCTGTCATCTGCATAATACAGTGAATCAGCCACCAAAACGGCATTGAATTCAACCTTGTAGGTGGTGGCGAGATGTGCGCCCTTGATGACAATCCATTCGCCATACTTGACGGAGGAAAGTGCCGTACCGCGGTTGATTAAATCGGTTACCCCAGTAATCAACGGTGGTACCGCGTGTGTGTTGTCTTCTTTTTTACAGGAGAAAATCATCGTGATCAGCATGATCATCAAGATCGAATGATTGTATTTTTTTAACTTCTTTATCATTGTGTTGGATTAAATGATTGATTGAATTGGATGCTTACCAACCAGGATTGTTTTCCCTGATGGATTGATTTGAATTGAGTTCTCCCAGTGGAATAGGCAACAACAGATTCCGCTGGCTTCTCACCTTGGATATATTGTTCTGGCCCGCTGAAATCTTGTTCATCACCTGGAGATAAACATTC
>CANEWJ010000156.1 GCA_947442625.1 Chitinophagaceae bacterium | reverse complement strand
TCCTTCACTGATTGAGAAAATCAAGATTGCTTTTTCTGAAAAGGCATACGTGGAAGGAATCCTTGACCGACAATACCTCTCTTCCCTTGTATTCAATAACAAACAACAACTTGAACTGCTCAACAGCATTGTGCATCCCTTCACCATCCAAGATGGGTTGGAATGGATGAAAAAACAACATAGCCCTTATGCCATCAAAGAAGCTGCCCTGATTTTCGAGTCAGGTAGCCAGGGAGAATTTGATGTCATCATTGGAGTGTTTGCTCCGCCTGCAATGAGGATCCACAGGACCATCCAACGGGATCAGGTTGAAAGAGAAAAGGTCCTGAACCGCATGGAAAAACAGCTGGATGAAAACATCAAAATGAAATTATGTGATCATGTGTTGATCAACAATGAGCAAACCCTATTGGTACCCCAAGTGATTGCCTTGCATGAACAATTGATCAAGCTTTCCACAGAGAGGGAAAATCAAAAAATCACAAGCAGTAATTTACCTGATCAATCCTAAAACTGATCTTCTTCACATCCAATCGGTGCACCAGGAGGGGCAGTCGCATGGATAGTTGGCTTTGCTTTTTCCGGGGATTTAAACCGATCCATGGCCAAGCCCAGGTGGGCCTTGTACAATGGGTCATTGGCTGTTTTTACGCTTGCTTCAAGCCATGATTTGAGTTCGGTCAACACCTGGCCAACCCTTGCTTTGGCAGGAAAGGAAAGCTGTTCATCAATACTTGAAGCGAGCAAATATGTCAACACCAATTGCTCTGTTTGAAATTGGATGGCTTTCTCAACACCTGTTTTCCTTGATGCCTTGAAACTGGCGTCAATCAAGGCGTTGGTCATGTCACCCAGTCCATACTGCCCCTGCAGTTCATGTTGCACCAAGCGGTTGATTCGCTCAGGGTTAAAAAGAAAAGAAAGGGGAAGATCGGCACCTGCTTCAGCAGGAGCGAGATGATCAAACGATAAACCTGTTTTCTTTTTGAACAGTTCCCTGGTAAATTCATATCCTGCGGGCCTTGGGGGGATCAGTGCAGCAATGGATTCGGGAATGGCGAGGAAACTGGGATCCAGGCATTTCAAGATGGATGCCATGGCCTTTGTTTGAATATCTTTTGACAGTGGTGCCGTAGCAGACTGTCCATCACCTTTCAATGCATAATTGTAGTGCATTCCACCAATCAGTTTGGTTGCGGCCTCCACCTGATAGCGGTGGTGAAAATAAACCGGTACCAGCACATCTTCCAGCATGGCCATCGGCATGCCATTCCTGATGGAATTGATGCCAAACTGTTTCAATGCCACTGCACGCATGTTGATCATCTCCTCAAGTGTTGCAATGGGTTCTTTGCCATTGTCCCACAAATGGGCATCAGGATGCATTCCGCCTTGAGCCCTGGCATCCCTGTCGCTGATGAATTTCAGTCCTTTCGCATAGGCATCGGTGAGTATCTTGTCCAAATCAGCTGCTTCATTTTTACTGTTGCTCAGATCAGCATATCCCCAGGCAATAGAAACCTTGTCCCACTCTCCTATCTTCAAATCATAAGCGTTGGAAAAATCAAATTCTCCTTTTTTGTTCAACCTGATCAATGGATGGGGATAATCCATCACACTTGAACGATCCACAGCACTTGCAGCATAATTGTGCATCAGTCCCAGTGTATGGCCAATTTCATGGGCAGACAATTGCTCCAAACGATCCAAGGACATGTTGAGCATGGGATCATCTTTCATGTCTTTTTTCCCAAAAGGGGAAAGCAGGCCTTGGGCAATCATATAATCTTGCCGAACCCTAAGAGAGCCTAAGGATACCTGCCCCTTGATGATTTCTCCTGTTCTTGGATCAATAACACTGGCGCCATAGCTCCAACCCCTGGTGGAACGGTGAACCCAATTGATCACGTTGTAGCGGATGTCCATCGGGTCACAGCTGTCTGGAAGAATTTTCACGATAAAGGCATCCTTATACCCTGCCGCTTCAAATGCCTGGTTCCACCAATTGCCCCCTTTCAAAAGGGCGGTCCTGATGGGTTCAGGTGTTCCATTGTCTAGGTAATAAACAATGGGCTTGACGGGTTCACTGATTTTGGCAGAGGGATCCTTCTTGCTCAAGCGGTGGCGGTTGATCACATATTTTTCAATGGGTGTTGAAACAGATGAGCTGTAGTCGTAGTAAGAAGAATTGTTGAAACTCGATCTTGGATCGAACTTTCTTGGTGTATAATTTCCATCTGGCAGCTGTACAAAAGAATGGTGCATGCGCAAGGTTATGGCTTCGGGAGATGGCACCACTGGCTGGATGAAATTACCACTTACCCCATCAGCACTGACCAGGGTGATGGTTGCTTCCAGTTCTGTATTGTAGGGAAAGTTTTTGCATGAAGGAAAATAAAGGGCAGACCTGTTGCGGTCAAGGCTATAATTTCCCTGTTGCATTTTCCTGATCCTGTTGGCTGCCTGCATGGCATCCCTGGTAAGAAATTCTGTTGCATCCACCAAGACTGCATCGTTGGATGCTGCTTCAACAGTAAAAGCCCAAAGGGTTGATTTGGCAAAGGCAAGGTCAACGGCTTCTTTTTCCTTGGCTGATGCTGACAAAGCCCTGTAGCCATAATTGGGTTCTGTCATCAAAATCTTTTTACCAATGCGAGAAAATTGTACGATTCTCCCTCCGCCCATCAATCCCCTGTCCAACCCAATGTCATTGGATCCCAGGCCGGATGGCAAAGACATCGCATACAGCATTTCGGTATCAAACTTGTTGATCTCCAGCCAAATTTTACCGTTCTCGTCATCTTTGTAGAAAGGCAAATAACCATCTATCCTGGACAATCCCTTTGTCTTTTCAGGAATAGAGGAAAGTGGCTGGGCGAGAGAGATCGATGGCATCAAGATTGCAGTATACAAAACTGCCTGAAGCAGAAAAAACAAAAATAACTTTCTCATCAATAATTGTTAAGTCAGTCAAATTACAAAAAATGTTTGTTTTCTTTGTGGATTATCATGAAGATCGAATTCTGGAGCATAGGAAAACAGCACGACCCATCGATCAAGGATGCCATTGAAGACTATAGTGCAAGGATCAAAAAATATGCCCCCATCCAATGGGAAATTCTTCCTGTTCCTAAAAACGCAGGGATGCTCAGTGAAAATGACCTGAAAAGGCTGGAAGGCAAAATGATCCTTGAATGGCTCGACAAGGATACCGTTTTGATCGCCCTGGATGAATATGGAAAGGAAATGGGGTCAGTCGGGTTGGCTGATTTCATTGTGAAAAAAGGAAACATGGGGTCAAAAAAACTTGTGTTCCTGATTGGCGGTGCATTCGGTCTTGATGAAGCTGTATTAAAAAGGGCTGACCACAAATGGTCGCTTTCAAAACTCACTTTCCCTCACCAAATCGTCAGGCTTTTGCTGGCAGAACAGATTTATCGAGCATATACCATCATCAAAAACGAAAAGTATCACCACAGGTGATCAACACTAAACCATGAGCATCACATTTCTCATCATCATCATCACTGCTGCTGTTTCTATACTTGCCTTCAACCGTGAAAAAATGAAGGAGGACCTTCTTTTTTGGCCTTATTACATCAATCAGGAAGGGCAGTATTACCGGTTCATCACCAACGGCGTCTTGCATGCCGATGCCATGCACCTGATCTTCAACATGGTTTCATTCTACTCTTTTGGGATGGCACTTGAAAACTACCTTTTCAAGGCATTGTTCGGAGAACTGTCAAGGGCGATGCTCGCCATTCTTTATGTTACTGCGATCATTGCTGCAGTCATCCCAGACTTTATAAAATACAAAAACAAATCTTACTACCGTTCATTGGGTGCTTCAGGTGCCGTTTCTGCTATCGTGTTTGCAGCCATCACCATTCAGCCCAATATGCCCATCCAATTCTTTTTCATTCCTTTTAAAATCCCAGGATTTGTATTTGGCATTTGCTTTTTGATCCTTTCTGCCAGCCTTGCTAAAAAAGGTGGAGGAAACATTGGGCACAGCGCCCATTTCTGGGGAAGTGTATATGGGGTTTTATTTACTTACATGGCAGCAAAACTGATCAGTGGTGTTGATCTTGCCGTTTATTTTTATACCTCAGTTTTCAAGTGATTTTTCAAGGCAATCGACATGATCTTTTGAGAGGATACGCTGAGTTTGAACCGATCATCGATTCTTCTGCCCACTACCCAAATGATTTTTTTATCAGATTCAACAACCCATTGATTTTCTTTTTCGGCCAGGGATAATTTGAGGTCTGTGAGCAGCTTGGCCACCTTTTTCTTTTTTCGCATACCCAATGGATAAAAATAATCTCCCGGCTTCCATGGCCTGAGTAGCAACGGAAATGTAACGGCACGCAAGTCAATCCAGGCATGATTTGCGTCTTCATCCGGCACACGATTGCCATCATATTTCTTGATCTGCAATAGCCTGTTGTTAAATGATACCGTTTCATCTCCTTCCTCTATCACGATGATTTCATGTATATTTTCTTCGATGGGATCAACCAGTAACCAATTCCGGTTCCGTAAGACCCTGTGGGTGGCTGAAGAAACCGATTTTCCGGAGATGGCATCAAACAATTTTTTGATTTCAGGAACCTGATGGGCAGAAAAACCAAAATCCCTGAACACTTCAAACATGATGGTATCGATCGGTGAAATTGATTTCAATTTATTCACAGGAATGGCTAAAGACTGATCCTGGTGGGAAATCAACCCAGACTTGATCTTTTCAATCTGTTTTTTATATATCATTTCAATCTCAGAAAACCGTTTGGCATTGTCAAGCAGGTTTTGACAGGCCTCAGGATATATTTTCTCCACAGCCGGAATAACATGATGCCTAAAATGGTTCCGGGTATAGTTGTCCTCGACATTTGAGCTGTCATCCACCCATGCGATGGCATTGGATTCAGCATATGCAAGGATTTCAGCCCTTTTTGCAAATAACAGAGGTCTGATCAATGTACCGGATTTCATTTGCATCCCGTGCATTCCTGCAATCCCTGTTCCCCTGAAAAAATTCATGGCAATGGTTTCCACCTGATCATCCGCATGATGAGCAGTGATCAAATAAGTATTTTTGTTTACTTTTTTTCGTACCTCAATCACCTTGTCAAACCAATCATAGCGGAGGATACGGGCCACTTCCTGGACGCCCTTTCCCATTGTTTTCATTGCTGCTTGGGTATCAAATGATTGAACATGGCAAGGCACATC
>CANEWJ010000155.1 GCA_947442625.1 Chitinophagaceae bacterium | reverse complement strand
CTCTTTGGCAGCATGTGGCTTGTATTCTGGAATGCCGATGTATTCTGTTCCTCCCCAAATTGTTGCATTGTTTTGAACCAGGACCCCATTGTGGATCACCGTGATTCTTGCCTGAGACTGAAGCTTTCCATCGGCATTGAATTTTGGTGCAATGAAGATCACATCATAGGTCTGCCATTCGCCGGGAGGCCTGCTGGCATTGGCCAATGGAATCAGTTGTTTGTAAATGCTTCCTACCTGTCCGTTGGAGTAGGTCTTGTTGTTGTAGTTATCAAGCACCTGAAGCTCATACCTGCCCATCAGGAAGATACCACTGTTCCCCCTTCCCTGTCCTTCTCCTTTTACCACCGATGGGGTGCGCCATTCAATGTGCAGCTGGCAGTCACCGAACCCTCTTTTTGTGGTGATCCCGCCGCTTCCTCTTTTGACGGTCATGGCATTGTCTTCGAGGGTCCACTGGACCGGTCCCTTGTTTCCGTTCCATGCAGAAAAATCCTTGCCATTGAAAAGTACAATGGCATCTGATGGTGCGTCCTGTGCTGTTTTTCCTGGCTGTACGATGGAGGGTACAGGATCCCATAGTTCTGTCAGTTTAGGATCTCCGGTATGTGCTTGAGAAAAGGCCGTGACGGAAGTGACAAGTGATAAAAAGGCTGAAAAGAACTTTTTCATGATAGAATTGTTGTTAACAGTGTGAAAGGTTAATGCAATGAGCAATCAAGTTACAAAAATTATGTGCTGTATTTTTGATTGAGGATAATTTTTATATTTGAGTAAATCACCAAAATGGAGTCTAAGGTTACCGAAGGCATCAATATCATTGTAGAGCAGTTCTACCAGCCGGATTATTCCAATCCTGTGCAGCAGGAATTTATGTTTGCCTACAGGATAACTATTGAGAACAACAATGCTTTTCCCGTTCAACTCCTTCGCCGTCATTGGTTTATACACGACAGCAACACTGAACAGAAGGAAGTGGAGGGGGAAGGCGTCATCGGTGTTCAGCCCATTATCAAGCCCCATGAGCAGTACCAATACATTTCCGGTTGCAACCTCAAGTCTGAATTGGGCAAGATGTTTGGAACCTATCTGATGGAAAATGTCAATACCCAACAGCGGTTTCAGGTAAAGATCCCAGTATTCCATTTGGAAGCACCCAGCAAAAGAAATTAGTGATGGCTATTGGTACATAGCGTAAATTTGTACATTCAATTATTCGTTAAGGCAAAAGATATTTATGGGATACAAGGTTACTTTCAACAACAAGAACAAGGTTTTTTTCAATGCATTGAAAGCCGAGGTAGATGCCTATTTCGACCGCAATGGCATGAAGAAAACGGGCAACTGGAAGCTTTATGGCAAAACAATGATACTCATACCAACAGCCATTGTCATGTATATGGCATTGATGATGGTGAACATGCATTGGGCAGTTTCATCCCTGCTCTGGGTTGTGTTTGGGCTCAACATGGCCGCCATTGGTTTCAATGTAATGCATGATGCCTGCCATGGCAGTTTTTCAACAAAGGGATGGGTCAATGATATTTTTGGTCTTACCCATAATTTTCTTGGAGGCAATGCTTTCATGTGGAAATTAAAACACAATATCATTCACCATACCTATACCAACGTTGACGGTGTTGACGATGACATCAACAACATGCCATTCATGCGACAATGCTCTACCCAGCCATGGAAGCCCATGCACAAATACCAAAGCGTGTACATGTTTGCCTTGTATGGCTTCACTTCTTTGTTCATGTTCCTGATGGATTATACCAAGTATTTCTCCAAAAAAATCCATACCACTCCATTGAAAAAAATGGAACCCATCGACCATGTGGTTTTCTGGACTGGAAAGATGTTTTTCATTGCTTTTTATATTGTTGTTCCAATTGTGATGATTGGCTGGCAGGCCTGGTTGGTTGGCTTTGTGATCAGTCAGTTTACGCTGGGTGTAACCATTGCCGTGGTATTTCAGCTGGCCCATGTTGTAGAGCATGCTGAATTTGAAGCTGCCGGTGTGGATCCGGTTAAAATTGAAAACGAGTGGGCTATTCACCAGGTGAAAACAACAGCCAATTTTGCTTTCTCCAACAGGATTGTGACCTGGTTTGTTGGCGGATTGAACTACCAGATTGAACACCACCTTTTTCCAAGGATCAGCCATATTCACTATCCTGACATCAGCAAAATTGTGAAACAAACCTGTGAGCAATTTGACCTTTATTACAATTATTTTCCAACCACCAGGGCAGCAATTGCATCACATGTGCGGTTTATGCATACGATGGGACAGCGCCCACAAGCCTACCTGGGTTTGTAACCAGCACCAGAAAGAATTTTATTGGCATCCAGCGCAAGCAGTGCATTGAGGCTTGTTGCTGGATGCTTTTTCATATAGGCCCTGATGAGTTGTCTTCCTGTATACAGGGAAATGAAACCAGGCGAACCCCATCCTAGTTCAGCCGTGGACGGGCCATCTGTAACAAAGGAGCGAATTTTCAACAGATCAGCTTCAAACAGCAGGTTGTTTTCATTGAAGTAATTCCAGATAAATCCTTCGCTTTTCTTTACTGCCTCTAATTGTGTTTTTGTATAGCCGAGTTTGATTTCCTCCTTTGCATCAGGCAGCAGCAGGTCCAGCAAATACATGCGTTTGCCATGGTCTACCAACAGGGTCAACATTGATTCACCCAGCTGAAGGGGGGCATGGATATCATCAATGATGTTCTTCATGCAGTTCACCGCGATATTGTCTGTGTCAAACTTTCTTGAAATGTACTCAGGATAGAGTTGCATGCCTGCCTCGCTTTTGTAGACCATTGAATTTCCGCCAAGGTGCAGTTGAAGTCCTGCGCAGAGGCCAAATGTTGTGATGATATCGCCGGATCCTCCGGTTTGACTATAAGCAAAAGCATCTATGGGACCTATGAAAGTGATGAACTGCTCAGGCAACCGGTAAGAAGGAAAATAAAATTTTACGTATTTCAGCCCCTGTTCAATCTCCAATTTTGCAGCTTCGATGCCTTTGTCAATTTTCTGTGTAGAATCATAAATCGGTCTGTAGTCCCGTATAAATGCTTTGATCACCATGTCCCATTGGGAGGTATCCTTTCCTTCTAACCCAAGTATTTTTCCTGTATAATCATTCAAAAAATCATGGTATTCAAGCCTAAGTTCATCAAACCCCTTATCAAGATTGTTGGTGTCCAACGCAAAAAAATCTTTTTCAAAACGCTGCATGTTGAAGTTTACCTTGATATGGCTGACATCCGGTTTGGCAGGGCTGTCATCACAGCCAGAGAACACAAATCCAGCAATAAATACGAAGGCTACCAACAATGGGTTTCGCGTGCTCAACTTCATTTGTTTTCAGTTTTGGACGATAAAATTAATCATTCTCTGATTGTCCATTCCACGGCTTTTTCTTTTTAACAAAAATTCCCTTTAATTCCTCAATTTTGCTCCATGAAAATCTACGTTGCCCAGCAGAATTACCATATTGGAAATTTTACCCTCAACAGGGATAAAATTATCCAGGCTGTTGAGGATGGCAGAAAAGCAGGGGCAGATTTGGTTGTTTTCTCTGAATTATCGGTATGTGGTTATCCCCCGCGCGACTTCCTGGAGTTTGAGGATTTCATGCAGCAAACAGAAAAAACCATTCAGGAGATTGCACAACACAGTCACGGCATTGGTATCATTGTTGGGGCCCCAACACCCAATCCTCAACCAGAGGGGAAGGATCTTCTGAACGCAGCCCTGCTCTTGCACAATGGCAAGATCCAGGGAATTGTCAGCAAAAGTTTGCTCCCCAATTACGATGTGTTTGATGAATACCGCTATTTTGAGCCCGCATACAGCTGGAATTGTGTTGAATTCATGGGCAAGAAACTGGCCATCACCATTTGTGAAGACATCTGGAATTTGGGGGATAATCCACTTTACAGGGTCTGCCCCATGGATGAACTGATGAAGCAACAACCTGATCTCATGATCAATGTTTCCGCTTCTCCTTTCGACTATGACCATGACGAGGACCGAAAAGAAGTGATCCGCTTGAATGTGAAAAAATACAAGCTGCCCATGATTTATTGTAACGCGGTGGGCGCACAGACTGAAATTGTTTTTGATGGAGGCAGCCTGGTGTGTGCAGACAATGCTGTGATTGCTGCCGAGTTGAAATATTTTGAGGAGGATTACCTGCTGGTGGATACCGAAAATCTGACAGGAAAGGGTGATTCAGCCGATGCAACCAGTCATCACCAAATGACAGCTGACATGCGGGTAGCCAAAACCGATGATCCTGATACCATCATTGACTACCTCACCAAGGAGAACAATATTGCACAGGTAAAAGCTGCACTGGTATTGGGCATCCGCGATTATTTTTCGAAGATGGGTTTCACAAAAGCCATCCTTGGATCCAGCGGTGGTATTGATTCTGCAGTGGTGCTGACCCTTGCCGTTGAAGCGTTGGGGAAAGACAATGTTACCGCTGTCTTGATGCCCTCCGGTTTTTCAAGCAGCCACTCTGTCGATGATGCAGTTGCCCTCAGCCAGCAATTGGGCAATCCATACCACGTCGTGCCGATACAGTCCGTATATGAAGCCATCCTTGGTTCATTGGATCCTTTGTTTGCTGGCACAGCATTCGGGCTCGCAGAGGAGAACATACAGAGCCGTAGCCGGGGAAACATCCTCATGGCCATTGCCAATAAATTTGGACATGTGCTGCTCAATACCTCCAACAAAAGTGAACTGGCCACGGGCTATGGAACCTTGTACGGTGACATGGCCGGTGGGTTGAGTGTGATAGGGGATCTCTACAAAACACAGGTATATGCCCTTGCGCAATACCTCAACAGCGAAGAGGAAATCATTCCCGGTACTATTCTCACCAAAGCACCTTCAGCGGAGCTGCGGCCCAACCAAAAAGACAGTGACAGCCTTCCTGAATATGATGTATTGGACAGGATCCTTTATCTCTATATTGAAAGGCGGAAAGGTCTTGCTGACATCATTTCCGCTGGCTTTGATGAAGCACTGGTAAAGCGGGCCCTTACATTGGTCAATGCCAGTGAATACAAACGGAACCAGTTTTGCCCGATCATCAGGGTCAGTACCAAGGCCTTCGGCGTGGGAAGAAGGTTCCCGATTGTTGCAAAATACCTCAGTTAACACGATATGTTTACCTTGCAGCAAGAATGAAGGGAACCATCTATAAATCTACAGGAAGCTGGTACTCCGTGAAAGGAGAGGATG
>CANEWJ010000154.1 GCA_947442625.1 Chitinophagaceae bacterium | reverse complement strand
TCTTTCTTCAATGGCACAAGGATTTTTTTCTTTTATGATGCTTGCGAGTTCCCTTCCTACATGAAAGCAACTGTCTTGGGTTTCTCCCACCACCATCGGGAATGGGCTGCACTCGCCAACACCAAAAATGTCACTATCAGTATTGATTTTTATGTAGATATTCTTGGCCGCATAGCAGGTTTCTGTTGCAATCACAAATGGCTCCATCGGGATGGTGAGCCTGCTGATTTCAATTGAACTGATCTTCATGGCGCTGGGGTATAGTGTTCTTTTGTTTAGGTCCTTTCATTTTCAAAGGTAAAGTTTCCCATGCTTACCCTTTCATTAAACATATTAAACAAAATCAATGCTCTAATGTTGTACTTCAAATCGATGTATGGAAAAGCTCAATGGTAAAAAGGTTGTTGTTGCAGGCGCTACAGGTGGAATCGGATCCAGTTTGGTAAAGCTGCTGGTTCAAAGTGGTGCAGAAGTTTTTATTACAGGAAGAAACAATGAAAAGTTGTCCAATATCGCGGCAACACATGGGATTCCCTCTTCTCATTTTTTAGCAGTCGATATCAGTGACGGAACCCAGATGGGGTTATTCGCTGACACTGTATTGCATCAACTCGGAACGCCTGATATCCTGATCAATGTTGCGGGAATAGGCATCATCAAACCAATGGAGCAATTGTCTTTGGAAGATTTTTCAAGGTCCATTCAAACCAATCTGGTAGGCGCATTTCTTTTTGTGAAATCTTTTCTGCCGGCAATGAAGGAAGCAAAAAAAGGATTGATCATCAATATTCCCGGGGTCTTGGGGAAAGTGCCCATGGCTGGTGCGGCTGCCTATTCTGCCAGCAAATACGGCATTGTGGGCATGATGCAAAGCATCAGGGAAGAGTTGAAAAGAACCGAGATAAGGATTACCAACCTGTTTTTGGGTGGCGTTGATTCTCCTTTTTGGGATGAAATCGACCTGAGGGTACAGAAGGATAAAATGATCCGTGAAGAAGAAGCGGCAAGGTCAATTTGGTTCCTATGCCAACAGCCTGCAAGCGGCGTTGTCAGTGAAATGGTCTTACAGCCCTTTAACCACCAGGCCATCTAAAGCATGGTTCCTTTCAAGAAATAGTAGGCGCAGTTGAAATAAATGATCACGCCCGTAACGTCTACCAGGGTGGCAACGAAAGGAGCGGAGGAAACGGCAGGGTCAGCCCCCAATCTTTTCAGCACAATGGGCAACATGGAACCTGAAATGGTGCCGAACATGACCACGCCAATCAGGGAAACCCCAACGACCATGGCCACCAGAAAATAATGTGCCCCATAGACTTCAGGGAATATTTGAGACCATACCATCACCCTGGAAAAACCGATGATACCCAGCACTGTGCCCAGCATGATGCCGGATACAATTTCCCTGCGCATGACCTTCCACCAATCTGCCAGGGTAACTTCACCAACAGTAAGCGCCTGTATGATCAGGGAGGATGCTTGAGACCCAGTATTTCCTCCACTTGAAATGATCAGGGGAATGAACAGAGAAAGAATAAGGGCCTGATCCAGCGCATGCTCATAGCTCGCCATTGCAGTGGCAGTAAGCATTTCGCCCAAAAAGAGGACAATCAGCCAACCTACCCTTTTTTTGAACAGTTTAAATATTGAGATTTCAAGGTAAGGCTCTTCAAGTGCCTCGGTACCTCCCATTTTCTGCATGTCTTCACTGAACTCCTCATTGGCAACCCAAAGCACGTCATCAATGGTTACGATGCCCAGCAGGATATCGTTGTTGTCCACTACCGGCAGGGCCACCCTGTTGTTCATCTTGAAGACCTGGTTGGCCTTTTCCTGATCATCATATACATTGAGTTCTATATACCGGCCATCCGTCAGTTCGCTCACCAGTCTCTCTGGAGGCGATAACAAAAATTCTTTTATCCTGACGTCATCCAGGAGTTGCCCCTGGTCGTTGATCACATAAATCACATCAATGGTTTCAGACTCTTGTCCTACTTCCCTGATGTATTCCAATACCTCTGAAATGGTCCAGTCTGACTGCACCGCAATATAATCTGGTGTCATCAGACGCCCAACGCTTCCTTCCGGATATCCCAGCAAAGAAAGGGTGATTTTTCTTTCTTCAGGATTGAGCAGTTTGATCAGTTCCCTTACAGCATTGGTGGACAACTCCTCCAGGAATGATGTACGGTCATCTGCAGGGAGTTCATTGAGCAAAGCAGCTGTTTTCAGGGGTGGCAACTCCTGTATAATGTCTTTTTGGACACCCAGTTCAATGATTTTGAAAGTACTCGCAGCCCTGTGAATGGACAATTCAGCCATGATTTCGGTGGCATGTTCCTTGTTGTCTTCAATGAGTTGACCAACATCGCTGATGTTCAGTTCATTCAAGAATTCGGACATGTGCATGGCATTTTCCTTCTGAAGGAAAAATTCAAACTGCTCTTGAAGATCCATATTGGTATCGATCTGAATCATGCCTGATTGCTGGTTTCTGCGAAATTAATCATAGTTTTTAAGCCTGCAATATTAACTTCAAGGCCGGGTCAATTGGTTTGGGTCAATCTAAAATGGGTAAGACGTACAATATTGTACATTTGTAATCAATCAATTGAAGCGCGGATGATTGTTTTTTTAATAGGGTTTATGGGTTCTGGGAAGTCTTTTTACGCGAAAGGTTTGTCGGAATATCTTCATGTTCCTTTTGTTGACCTTGACCAATTCATTGAGAAGGAGCAAGCCATTTCCATCAGCGAAATCTTTGAAAAAATGGGTGAATCGGCATTTCGAACCCTTGAATCAGTGGCCATAAAGCAGGTTTACGCAGATTTATTGACCACAAATGCAGAAAATCGGCAGAAAAACGATATTTTAGGTGTAATCTCTTGTGGAGGAGGAACGCCCTGCTTCAATGAGAACATGGAATGGATGAATGCGCATGGATTGACCATTTGGATCAATCCTCCCGAAGACATCCTTTTGGAGCGATTGATAAAGGAGAAAAAAACAAGGCCTTTGGTCGCAAGTCTCTCAGAAGATCATTTGAAGGATTTTATCCAACAAAAGTTGCTGGAGAGAAAACCATACTATGTAAAAGCCCAATTTGTCATAAACCAACCAACGTTAACGATTTCTGATTTTGTAAACGCCATCAAATATGCAAAGAACCTTTTTTAAAACTGCCGCAATACTTGCAATGATTTCAGTCATGCTTGGGGCTTTTGGAGCCCATATGTTAAAAGGATATATCACGGAGCAGTCGCTTGATAGTTTTCAGACTGCCACCATGTATATGATGAACCATGCCATTGCACTCTTTATTGTAGGGAATATGTACCGCCATTATAAAAAGAAAACAATGGTTTGGTCTGGATATCTCTTTATAATGGGTATTCTCATTTTTTCAGGTTCTATCTATCTGCGGATTGTACTCACTTATCTGGGATTTGAAAAACTTTACGTTGTAAATTTGATTACGCCTTTTGGAGGGCTGATGTTCATCCTGGGTTGGTTGATGTTTTTCATTTCCATACCACAAAGGGAAACCCATGAGAAGGCACCCAAGTCAGATGACTAAAATATAATGTATTTTTGAGGTGATAAGTGCAACATCTCACTTCAAACCGCACAATGCCAAATGGGTAACCGCTTAAAAACTCCCAAGAATATTGCCGATCCTGAGGTCCTGAAAGAGGAAAAGGAGGAAGCAGTTGAAATACAATCTCTCGTGCGTGATGAGAGGACCCATAAAATCCTGGGCTCAGCCCTGCTATTCTTTGGTTTGTTTCTTTTTGTTGCATTTACTTCTTATTTATTCACATGGATGGAGGACCAGGATAAGGTGAGGGACATGGGCGCTAAAATCCTGATGCCCAACGAACTGGAGATCAGCAATCAGTTGGGTAGCCTGGGTGCGTTTACTGCCTTTGTTTTTTTTGAATATGGTTTTGGTTTGGCATCCTATTTATTCTGCTCCCTCTTTTTCGTTTTGGGCATAAATCTGATGTTTGATAAACCCATGTTTTCTGTTGCAAGAAACCTGCGTTACCTTGTTACGGGGTTGATCATTGGCAGCGTCAGCGCTGCTTTTTTCACCCCAACAACTGCTTTCAATTGGGGTGGGGCATTGGGCAAGTATGCTTCCGGATGGCTTACCGCAGTAATCGGATGGGCCGGAACATTTGCCTTGATTTCACTATCTCTTTTTTCTTACGTCATTTGGCGGTTCAATCCCATTTTCAAATGGCCGGTTTTTTCTTCCAAATTAAATAAGGATAACCAAGATTTGTCAATGGATGGTTTGACAAGCCCACCGATCGTTGAACCTGAGATATTACAGCCAAGGCTTGATTTGACCGAGGGGAATGCCCTTAAGCCTCAACAAGCACTTTTGCCATTGACAGAACGCCCAACTGAAACAACTCCTTTGGAACTTGTTGAAAAACAAGCAGCTGATATTGCACCGCTCATCGCAATACCTGAAGACCTTCCCTGGGAAGCTGATGCCATCGAAGAGGAGGCAAGCACGGAAGAAGATCCTCCGCTAGAGATCAAGCCTGTTATCGTGGAAAAGCACGTTTCGCCCAAGGCAGCTGCTGTATTGGCATCACCCCGTTATGACCCGATTGCAGACCTTAAAGGATATAAGTTCCCCTCGCTAGACCTTTTGGCCCAGCATACTGGCGAAAAGATCGTCATGGACCAGCACGAACTGGAGGCCAACAAGACCCAGATCATGAGCACCCTCAGGAACTATGACATTGAAATCCAGAAAATATTTGCAACCGTTGGGCCGACAGTAACCTTGTATGAAATTGTTCCAGCAGCTGGGGTAAGAATTTCCCGCATCAAGAACCTGGAAGATGATATTGCATTGAGCCTTTCGGCGTTGGGCATCCGCATCATAGCCCCAATTCCCGGTAAGGGAACCATTGGTATTGAAGTTCCCAATGTAAAGAAAAGCATTGTGGGCATGCGCTCACTGCTGGCTTCCGATAAGTTTCAGAAAAACGATTATGCGTTGCCCATTGCATTGGGTAAAAAAATTGACAACGAGAATTTCATTGTAGACCTTGCGACAATGCCACATCTTTTGATGGCAGGTGCCACAGGGCAAGGAAAATCAGTGGGCTTGAATGCCATTCTTGTTTCACTCTTGTATAAAAAACATCCATCACAACTGAAGTTTGTACTGGTTGATCCCAAAAAAGTGGAGCTGAGCATATATAGGACCATTGAAAAACATTTCCTGGCCAAGCTGCCGGGAGAGGATGATGCCATCATTACCGATACCCGAAAAGTGGTCAATACCCTCAATGCACTTTG
>CANEWJ010000153.1 GCA_947442625.1 Chitinophagaceae bacterium | reverse complement strand
TGAACTACCATATCAAAAAAACGCCGACGCCGATTTTGATTGATGGCGTTATCGATGAGGCATGGTTGATGGCTGAAACTGCAGACAACTTCAACATGGTATTGCCCATGGACACCAGCAAAGCCCTGGTAAAGACTGCCGTAAAAATGAGCTATGACAACGAGCATCTTTACCTGATTGCCATCTGCTACACCAAACCCGACCAGGCATACATGGTTGAATCCCTGAAAAGGGATTTTGCTTTTGGCAAGAACGACAATTTCCTGCTTTTCATGGATCCCTTCGACGACCAAACCAATGGGTTCAGTTTTGGCTCTAATGCTGCCGGAGCGCAATGGGACGGTATCATGTATGATGGAGGAAAAGTAGACCTGAACTGGGACAACAAATGGAGCTCGTCCGTAAAGAATTACCAAGACAAATGGATCTGGGAAGCGGCCATTCCTTTCAAAACAATTCGCTATAAAAATGGCATCAAAACCTGGGGCATCAACTTCAGCCGACTGGACATCACCATGGCTGAAAAATCAAGCTGGGCACCAGTTCCAAGACAGTTCCCCACTGCCACATTGGCCTACAGTGGTCAGTTGATGTGGGATGAGCCACCGCCAGAGGCAGGCACCAATATTTCTGTCATTCCTTATGTACTTTCCAGTGGTAGTAAAAATTATAGCGCAGGTACAAAGGCGGCTTTTAAACGAGAGGTTGGAGTGGAAGCCAAGATAGGCATCACTTCATCGTTGAATCTTGACCTGACGGTGAACCCGGATTTCTCTCAGGTAGAAGTTGACAGACAGGTAACCAACCTGGACCGGTTTGAATTGTTTTTCCCGGAAAGGAGACAGTTCTTCCTTGAAAATGGGGATCAGTTTTCTAATTTTGGCTATGCTGGAATCAGGCCATTCTTCTCAAGAAGGATTGGACTGAATGCCCCCATTCTCTTTGGTGCAAGGCTGAGTGGGAAGTTGAACAAGGATTGGAGGATGGGACTCATGAACATGCAAACCGGTGAAAACCCTGAAAAAAAGACCCTGGCACAGAATTATACTGTTTTTGCTTTGCAGCGCAGGGTCTTTGCCCGCTCCAATATTGGGCTCTTGGTGGTAAACCGTGACCAGGTAGCATGGGGGAAAAAAGATGCTTCTTTGATGAGCAATCCATTCAACCGAAACATTGGCGTTGAATACAACCTGGCATCTGCCAACAACCTCTGGACAGGCAAGGCTGTACTGATGAAATCATTCTCCAAAAACACCAGCAAAGAAGACTGGGTGCATGCGGCGAATATCCAGTACAGCAGCAAAAAATGGTTGTTCAGCTGGCAACAGGAATATGTGGGGAAAAATTATAACGCCGAGGTAGGATATGTTCCCCGCAAGGATTTCATCAAACTTACACCTGGGATAACGAAAACGTTTTTCAGCAGAAACAAGAAAATCACCAGCCACGCTCTCAAACTGAGCAGCTACAATTATTATACAGATAGGTTGAGGCTTACCGACAATACCAGTTTCCTGGCCTATACCCTAACGCTGAGGAACCAGGCTACATTCACGCAATGGGTTGCCTATGACTATGTGCAGTTGCTTCAACCATTTGATCCGACGAATTTCAACAAGGATACCCTTGCAGGGGGAACAAAACACCATTGGAGGGCCACAGGTACAGAGTTTGTATCGAAGCCCCAACAGCTGTTTACCTATGCGTTTTCCACCCGGTTTGGTGGATATTATCAAAGTGGTACAAGGCGGTTTATCAGTGCTGAAATGGGGTATCGCTTTCAGCCATTTGTGAGTGCAGCACTGAGTGCAAGCTATAACCAAATCTCCATGCAAAGCCCTTGGAACAAAACCACATTTTGGCTGGTCGGCCCCAGGATAGACGTAACATTTACCAATACCCTGTTTTTTACAACATTTATCCAGTACAACAACCAGCAGAAAAACATCAACCTCAACACCAGGTTCCAATGGCGGTACAAGCCTGCATCAGACCTGTATATTGTGTATACAGATAACTACTTCCCTGCTCCATTCAATGTCAAGAACAGGGCCCTGGTATTGAAATTTAACTATTGGTGGAATTTGTAAGGACCAATGATCCAATGCAATAAATCAGCCTACATTTTTTTAGCATCTTCCAGGAACTGTGCCAGCCCGATATCCGTCAAAGGATGCTTGAGCAATCCGAGGATGGAACCCAAAGGACATGTACAGATGTGTGCACCAGCTTCGGCGGCACGAACAATATGCAATGGATTCCTGATGGAAGCCGCCAGGATTTCCGTTTCAAAACCCTGTACCATGAAAATATGTGCCAATTGTTCAATCAGTTGGATACCATCCCAGCTGCTGTCATCAATACGGCCAATGAATGGAGAAACATAGGCTGCACCTGCTTTTGCCGCTAGGATAGCCTGACCAGCAGAAAATACCAAGGTGCAATTGGTGCGGATACCATTGTCGGTAAACCATTTGATGGCCTTGATGCCATCCTTGATCATGGGAACCTTCACCACAATATTGGGATGAATGGCAGCCAATGCTTTTCCTTCTGCAACCATTGATTCGAAATCAGTAGACAATACTTCAGCACTCACATCGCCATCCACCAACGCACAGATGTCTGCATAATGCTTCAGGATGTTTTCATTCCCCTTGATGCCCTCTTTGGCCATCAGTGAAGGATTGGTGGTTACACCATCGAGGATTCCAAGATCTGCTGCTTCCTTGATGTGGGAGAGGTTGGCGGTATCAACAAAAAATTTCATGTGGTTGTATTTGAATCGGCAAGATAACAAATGGATAAAATGAACTGCCGAAATGAGGACAAAAAAATGGCAGGTTGATTACATCGCACCGCTCAACCACTTACCCTTGCTACCTTCCGGTCCTGGGGGAGTCAGCAGGAGCTGGTCGTGTAAGACCTGCCGATGCAAATATACAACATTTATCGAAGTGCGCGATTGAATTGGCTGTTGAATTGCCTGATCCCAATCAGTTCGTCGTAACGCCCCCCCAGAGGCCGAAAATAGACCAGGACCATGTACAAATTTTCTGTTTCCCAGGTATCATTCTCAGTCAATGATGTACTGAACTTATCCCTACCATCCATCTTTTCTTTGATGGCATACTGGTAATCATAGTAGCCCTGTTTGAGGAATAAACTGGCCTCATAATTTCCGGTTTCTTTGTTAAAGGTCATGGTTGCATCCGGATCTTTTCCGTAATTGGAAAGCTCTCCCATGATGACGAGCTGACCATTCCTGATAGGGAAGCCTCCGGGAGGCTTGAAACTAAAATGAATCCTGGCATAATCTGCATTCCACAGCGGATTGATGTTTTCGATGGTTTCGTTGATGAAAAGCCCATTCAGGTCTTTGTAATAAAAATATTGACGGGGCATTCTTTGCTGGTCTTCTTTCACAAACAATGTAAAGCTGCTGTCTGTATTTTCCTGTCTTCTAACCCGATCACCCAGCAGCCTGAAACTCCTGAGGTTGAGCCAGCGGAACTCTTTACCAGCTGGCATGATCATTTCGTTTTCGTTGCTGTATTGCAACATGTCTTGCTTGAGAAAGGTGGGCGAAACCAGCGTCAGGTTATTGTCCCAGCGGTAATTCTGCAAGACATTTACCCGCACTTGCTGTTGCGGATAGCGAATATCAAAACCCTTGGTATCCAATTGAACCTGCAACCGGTGATGGGTCATGAAATACTGTTGGTTGAAAGGCTGCAGTACCTGTGCAGCCATGCTGATCTTTTGGTCTACCACCAGGAATCTTTTGGTGAAAGCCAGTTTGCTGGTATCGCCATTGATAAAAACCTTGAGCAAATAATTTCCAGACTTGGTGGGCATGCAATTCCGGTCAGGGAAATTGGCCTGGTAATGGGTATACTTTGTCAAAGCGATCGAAGCATTGCGGTAAGTTGAAATCCTCACCTGTGTATACCCTTTCACATAGTCAAAATAACTCAACTGTGCCGGTGTCCAATCGGCATTGCAAAGGACATAGGTATAGAAATAATTTTTTACCCCTCCGGCCATATCGTCAAAATTCAGTTCAAGCAAATCTGATGAATTCAGGTTGATGATGGGATAAGAAACAGGATCGCCAAATTTTGTCAGTTTGATGGTTTTGATGGAAGGATTGAACACCTGATCAGGCTGCCTTTGGGCGGATACAGACACTGCTGCAATAGACATGAAGCTGAAGAAAAACAGTGTCTTGTACATGGGGATTGATTGTTTGACGAATTTAATCAATAATTGATTTGTATTTTTACCCGAGAAGCATATCCATTGAATCTTTCACTTCGCATAGCAAGAAAACTCTTCACCGGCAGAAAAAAGTCATTTTCGACCTTTATCATGCGTATTTCAATAACAGCAACCACCATCAGTGTTGCCGCGATGATTGTTGCCCTTTCGTTTATCAATGGATTTCAGAAAATTGTGGCAGAGAAAGTATTTGGCTTCTGGGGGCACATGCGGGTGCAACACTATGAGCCGATGAGGTCTACAATTGCTGAAGAAGTACCCATCAACAGAAATGACACCATCGAAAAAATGATGGAAGCCCATCCCAATATCCTCTCAGTCAGCCCATTTGCCACCCGATCCGCTATCCTGAATGCCAATGGCACCATTGAAGGCGTGCTGCTGAAAGGTGTTACTGCATCTTATCCCTTCAAAAAAATTGACCGGTTCCTGGTCAGGGGAAATTGGCCAGCGCTAGACGACAGCACAAAGTCTGGCCAGCTGGTTTTATCTGAATATACCGCCAATCAACTGGGGATAGACACCGGACGCAGTGTACTGATCTATTTTATTCAGGAAAATGGAGCAATGCCAAGGACAAGAAAACTGAAGGTATCAGGGATATACAGAACAGGCATCGATGTTTATGACAAGGTATATGCCATTGGCGATATTCAATTGATTCAACAACTCAATGACTGGAACAAATCCCAAATTGGTGGTTACGAAATGGATTTGAAAGACCCTTCAACCATGGATTCAACGGCTGCTGGGGTTTTCAATTTCATACCAACAGGCTGGAATGCACTCACCCTGAAAGAAATTTCACCTGAAATATTTGATTGGCTCAACCTTCAGAACACCAACAAATACATTCTCATCACTGTCATGACCATCATTGCAGTGATCAATCTCATTACCTGCCTGATCATCTTGTTGCTGGAAAGAACCCCCATGATTGCCCTGTTAAAAGCACTCGGGACACGGGATGGAATTATCCAAAGAATCTTCATCATCTATGGCTCATGGATCGCCGGAATTGGTATCCTTCTGGGAACAATCATTGGCCTTTCCCTCTGTTATCTGCAACAGTATGGCGAATTGATCAAGCTCAATGAAGAGGCTTATTACGTAAGGGTTGCACCTGTGGCCATTGATTATGGACAGGTGATCATGATTAT
>CANEWJ010000152.1 GCA_947442625.1 Chitinophagaceae bacterium | reverse complement strand
GAACCTTAAATGTGCATCCTGCCACAACAGCTTCATCAGTGATTGGAAGCTGACCGATGCCTATGGATTTGCCAATATTTTTGCAGACAGTTCACTGGAGATCAACCGTTGCGACAAGCCCACTGGAAAGTTTACCCGCCCGCAGATGTTGTGGAAAGATTTGGGTAAGATCGACAGCATGGAGTCCAGAAAAGTTAAAATGGCGCAATTGGCTGAAATCATGGTCAAGCCTGAAAATGGAAGGTTGTACCGCACCATTGTCAACCGCATCTGGAAGCAAATGTTGGGCAGGGGGTTGGTAGAACCGGTTGACCAGATGGACAATCAACCATGGAGCCAAGATTTGTTGGATTGGATGGCATTTGATTTTCAGAAAAAAGGTGGCGATATCAAAGCCCTGATCTATTCAATTGCCACCTCAAAAACATACCAAACAAGATCAGTGGGCCTGAAAGACCCCAATGATATTGTTTTACAGCATTATGTGTTCAGGGGCTCCCTCAGAAAACGCATCACTGCAGAGCAGTTTTCTGATATGGTTGGCGCTATCATTGATCCAATTTTTCCGGATTCTATCATGAAATTCAAGCCCAAATATTCACCGGCCTTTGTTCCTCCCGGTGGTTATTTTGCCCGGGCTGCCTTTGTTGCCAACAATTCATTCCTGATTGCGTTGGGAAGACCCAACAGGGAGAATGTTACCACAGGACGTGAGTCTCAGGCCAACCTGCTTCAGGCGCTGGAGCTGACCAATGGGGAGAGGTTCAATGCCATGTTAAAACGTGGAGCGATCAAGTGGCAAGGCCGCTTCCCTGATGGCGATTCAATGCTCTCTGCTTTTTATTCACTCGCTTTAGGGCGAACGCCTAGCAATAAGGAAAAGGCTGTGGCCATGAAAATCTTGGGCAATGCACCTTCTCTAGAGGACATCCAGGACTTTTTCTGGGCTGCGCTGATGTTGCCAGAAATTCAGATCATCGATTAATCTTAACTTCACTTTCCATGAGCAAATTCTCGGATAGAAGGAAATTTTTAAAGACCACCAGCGCTGCAACTATCGCAGCCCTGGGTGCAACCATGCCCTTGTCCGGACTCTTGAGCAGCATGAAGCCTTTCGGCAAACAGTCATCAGCCGATACGGTCATCTTGCTTTGGATGGGCGGTGGCATGGCGCACACAGAAACATTTGATCCCAAGCGGTTTACTGCATACTCAAAAGGGATTAAATCCAATGATGTACTCAGCACCTTCCCATCTGTGCCAACTGTGTTGGATGGTGTTCATTTTTCTGAAGGATTGGAGTCTATCGGCAAGATCATGGACAGGGGAACCGTTATTCGGTCTTATGTGGCAGCAGACATGGGTCATATCCTTCATTCACGCCATCAATACCATTGGCACACTTGTTATAGGCCTCCACAATCTGTATCAGCTCCTCATATTGGATCTTGGGTTGCCAGGGAGTTGGGCCCCATCAATTCCGCCATTCCAGCGTTCATTGATATAGGGCAGCGGTTTACTGTTGGCGAGGGAGAAGAATTAAAGGCTTTTCATACAGCGGGTTTTTTGGGAAATGAATATGGACCCTTCATGATTCCGGACCCCACCGCAGGATTGGAATCAGTTCGTCCGCCCGTTGGCATGTCTGAATCCCGGTTTGAGAAAAGGAATCAATTGTATAAAGAATTGATGAACCAAGGCGCCATGGGCGAATATGGATCTGATTATCACAAGGAATCCATGAAGCGCTCCATGGAACAGGCCTATCGCCTGCTTAAATCTCCAGAGGCCGCGGCTTTTGACCTGAACAAGGAACCCCGGTCCAGCTATGATATCTACAATACGGGAAAATTTGGGTTGGGTTGCCTGATGGCCAAACGGCTTACGCAAAAAGGGGCAAGGTTCATCAGTGTAACAACTGAATATGAACCGTTCATGAACTGGGATACCCACGAAAATGGTCACACACGCTTGGCTGATATGAAAAAGAGAATTGATGCCCCCATCGCTCAACTCGTCAAAGACCTGGAGCAGTCAGGACATCTCGACAGGACCATGATTGTATTGGCAACTGAGTTCAGCAGGGACATGATGGTTGAAGGCAGGCCTGAGCTGAAAGTGCAGGAGCAAGTGAAGCAACCCGATATCATTAATGATATCAAGTTCTACGGTATGCACCGACATTTTACCGATGGATGCTCCATGCTAATGTTTGGTGGAGGTATCAAAAAAGGCAATGTGTTTGGTCAGACAGCAGATGAAAGGCCCTGCAAGTCGATCAAGGATCCAATTGTCATTGACCAGGTTCACCAATCCATTTATCATGCACTGGGTATTGATCCAGAGACCAATTATGTGGTTGAGGAAAGGCCTTTTTATACTACTCCTGATGGAAAGGGAAAGGCAGTGAAAGAATTGTTTGGCTGATACTGATCTGTCTAAATTCAAGGTGCTGCCAGGAAGGAGGATTCCGGTTTTTCCCTTAACTTTGCACCTCGTTAGGAACATTAGCTCAGTTGGTTTAGAGCATTACTTTGACAGAGTAGGGGTCACTGGTTCGAGTCCAGTATGTTCCACCACTTTACCTTTTAAACTGCATCCGCAGCATGTCATCCAACCCTCTTCACAAGGAACAATTTGAAACCGAAGTACTTGACAGTGCCGGTTACGCCTTGATTGTATGGAATGACGAAGTGAATACCTTTGACCATGTTATCAAAACCTTGATGGAAGTCTGCAAGCATGAACGTGAGCAGGCCGAACAGTGCGCCCTGTTCATCCACTACAAAGGCAAATATGGGGTAAAACATGGCTCATATGATGAATTGAAACCCATGTGCGATGCCATCACCGACAGGGGCATCGGTGCCACCGTAGAGGAATTAGCGCAATAGCTTTTGATTTATTTTTCTCTCTATTTTATTTGAATTGCACACTCATGGCTGGATGCAGGGCCGCCTGGTTCATGACCAAAGACCGGATGAATTCATTGGAAGCTGCAGGTTCCAGCAGTTTTAACAGCTTTTCTTTTTTTAGTTTCAGTGCTTCTTTGGGAACATATCCCAATGCAAGAAAATCGTTTCTCCCAATCATGATGCAGGTCATTTCATTGCTTTCTCTGCCCTCACCAAATACGGCAAGTGTAGGAGCGTGGTGTATCATTTCCCTTATGGCAGATTTGACCTTGGTGTTGTAAGATGCTATATCTTCTGTATGTTCACAGATTCCTTCACAAAATGCCTGTTCCATACCCACGCAGGTAACCTGCTCATTTTGCAGAAAACACATTTTAGGGCAAAGCTTGTGTTCTCTTGCAAGTTTGTTCAGGAGCCTTTGACCATCTACCTGCATCGGAAATGATGTATGCGGTTGTAAGTGTTTTTTCTTCTTGACAATTCCCAACCGAATGATTCCTTTCATGTCTTCGTAACTGCAAATTCCAAAGCGGTTTTCAAATTTTTTCTGCGACCTGTTGAAGGCAGGCCATAATCTTTTGATTTCAATGCTCTCGAAAACACCCATCATCAATTCATTGCCACATTCCCGAAAACTGATCTTGCTGACCATCCTGATCAGGTCTTGTTTTTTCTTGCTGACGTCGTTGTTTGAAAAATGACTGGTGACCCTCTTTTTTAAACGTTTTGCCTTTCCAACGTAAATGATTTTCCCTTTATTATCATGAAAATAATAGACACCCGGAGTATTGGGCATCTGCTCAAGGTCATTGCTGGAAAGATTCATGGGCAAGTAACTGTCGCCACTGCCTTTCTTGAGCATGCTTTCAATATTATTCTGCCTGTCATGCTCAAGGAGTTTGTGAAAAAGGATGGTTGTGGCCTCTGCATCTCCCATGGCCCGGTGACGGTCTTCTATGAGAATATCGAGCGAACGGCAAAGGTTACCCAGGCTATAGCTCTGGTAGCCTTCAAATATTTTTCTGCTCAGCCTTACGGTACACAGTTTCCTTGACTGTAACTTGAACCCATGCTGTGAAAGCTGGTGTGCAACAAACGAAAAATCAAAGTTGACATTGTGGGCGACAAAAACCTTGTCGTGCAGCAGTTCGTATACATCTTTTGCAACCTGGCCAAACAGGGGGGCCTTGCTGACCATCTTATCGGTGATGCCTGTAAGTTTCTCAATGAAAATGGGAATGGGTTGCATAGGGTTCACAAGGGTCGTATACCTGTGCATGATGGTTTTCCCATCGCTGATCAGGATAGCAATCTCAGTGATGCTTCCTGTTCCGGCGTTGCCTCCTGTTGTTTCTATGTCTACAATTGCGTACATGCCTTGCCCACGAATATTATTCGAAATTAACAAGATAATTCCGAAGGCAGTTGGCTTGTTGAAAACTTAGTCCTGGTGCAGGCTGAACTCTTTTTCCATTTCCAGCTCAAGCTCTCGTTTGGTGATTTTCCTGAATGCACGATTTTTCATGGGGACATCTTGCAACGGTTTGCTCTTTTCAATGAGGTTTTGAAGTTCATACCGGGTATCACCAGAACCCAGGATCAGGATTTCTTTGGCTTGCTGAATTTGATCAACCACTTTTTTCAGGAATTGCTGCACATGGTTGTTTTCTCTTTCCTGCATTTTTTTCTGCCAGTCAAGGGAAGTACCCAACATGCCGGTTTTATTGGTTCTTTCCCCATCAAATCTTTCTCTGCCTGCACCAGACTTGATTTCGATGAATTCGGGTTCACCCTCTGTTGTTGCTTTCATCAACATGGCATGTTTTCTGTCAATCCAAATGGCATAAATGGTTTGGTTGGCTGATTTTTTCATATAAAAGATTAATTGTCAATTAAATATGATTGAAATAACTGCAATGTTACAGCCTGATTTTGCCATGGCATATGACCAACATCAGTTGATTTACAAACAGGTATCACTCTTGGCGCAAGAAAAGTGTAAAAATTTTAACAATATCTTTGGAAAATTCTGTAACTTAATACCAGTTCTTTTCGCTTCACAGTAAATTCTACTATCCAATATCATGACAAGCCAATTTCAATTGATTACACCAATGAAAAAGAAAATCATGAATATTTTCACATCAACACAAGGCGGTAAAACTGCATTAGTCTTTTTGGTAGTCTTGGCCATTTATGCTTTGATCGCATTGGTTACTTATTTGGTTTGGTAAAAGCCAGATTAGTCCATCTGTGATCACACAATATCCTTCATGTAAGGTCTAAGTTTCTTGTTACCTTTGTGGGCCTTAAACGTTCGCAATTCATGGAGATTTCCAAAACTTTTGATTTTACATCAGCAGAGCAAAAATGGTACCAGCATTGGCTGGATCAAAAATATTTCGAAAGCACCCCTGACGAAAGGGAGCCCTACACGGTTGTCATCCCTCCACCCAATGTTACAGGAATTCTCCACATGGGACATTGTCTGAACAATACCATCCAGGACATTCTGGTTAGGCGTGCCCG
>CANEWJ010000151.1 GCA_947442625.1 Chitinophagaceae bacterium | reverse complement strand
TGCCCAAGGGTAAAAAATCATACCCAACATTTTTAGGCTATAATTTTGGTGGCAACCAAACTGTTTATAAAGATACAGCCATCCATATCGCCAAAGAATGGAATGGTGCTGCAAAACCTAGGGGAGTTGAGACTAGCAATTGGGAAGTGGAAAGACTGATCAATGCAGGATGCGGTGTAGCCACCATGTACTATTGGGATATCGCGCCAGACAGAGAAGATTTTTCTATCGGTATTTATCCATTGTTGTACAAGGCCGGACAAACAAAGCCTGCGAACAACGAGTGGGGATCACTGGCAGCCTGGGCCTGGGGCCTGTCTCGCGCATTGGATTATTTGAAAACGGACAAACAAGTTGATGGATCCAAGGTTATTGTGGTCGGCCACTCCCGTTTGGGAAAAGCCTCTCTTTGGGCAGGTGCCAGAGACCAGCGATTTGCTGCAGTTATTTCTAACAATTCAGGATGTGGAGGGGCCTCCATTTACAGAGGAAAAGCGGGCGAAACCTTGTTGAAAATGAACAACCGTTTTCCCAGGTGGACAGCTGTAAATTTCAAAAAATATACAGAAAATGAATCCTTGCTCCCATTTGATCAGCACATGGTGTTGGCCATGGTAGCACCCCGGCCACTTTATGTGGCCAGTGCATCGGAAGATGCATGGGCTGATCCTAAAAATGAATTCAAATCAGCATTTTTCGCTACACAGGTATATCATTTGTATGGATTGAAAGGAATCGAATCTGATGCTTTTCCTGCATTGAATACTCCCGTTGGAGAAACGGTGGGCTATCATATCCGAAACGGAAAACACGATATCCTCGCCTATGATTGGGATCAGTACATCAATTTTGCAAAAAAATACCTTAACAAATAATTCAATGTTCATTCTTGATCTTAAGCCATATTTTGTTGCCCTTTGTTTTTTCTTTGTATTCACTTCGGATGCCCAGGAAAGCAATTCATTCAACATTCCTGCAGTTTCCAATCCGGAGAAACGGATTGAGTCTTTGAAAGACCAGTGGAATGCCTTGCACCAGCGTCCACCCAGGCTTGGTGTTCGGGACTGCTTTATTTTTTTGCTGGATGCATTGGATACCCGTTTTTTGAAGCCAGACGAAATTTTATGGACAATTGACTTAGTCAAAACAAGGATCATTGCAGACAGCACAAAGCCCTCCTTTGGTAACATGTATTGGGGTTGGACAGAAACCGGTGGTGATGTAGGAGATGGAAACAATGTTGAATTTTGCGTGCAGTATGGGATACTGATCAAGTTACTCTTCAATGACCGCCTTTCTCCTGAAGCCAGGGCATCTTTGGATGATCTTTTTGCCCAAACCTTGAATGGAATCCGCCGACAGCCTGTGCGGATTTCATATACGAATATCTATGTGATGCGTTGCTGGAATTTGCTGGCGCTGGGGCAGGTATACAACAATAATGTTGCCACAGTTGAAGGTACCAAAGCATTTGACAGTTGGTTGAAACATGTTGCCAATTATGGAAACCGGGAATATGATAGCCCAACTTATTGTGGTGTAGACCTTGAGTCCTTGCTTTTGATGTACCGGTTTATACAAGACAAAACGCTCAAAGCCAAGGCTGCTGACGCACTTGAATTTTTCCTGACAGATTTGAGTGCTCATTATAACAAAGCCGGTGGTTATCTGGAAGGTGCGCACAGCCGCGATTACAACAGGGTCTTTGGCAGGGATCTTTTAGAAGAGAAGTACATGGATCCTTTGCTGGGCAAACCCAACAACAACAATACCTTGTTTCATCAGGTTTGTTTTAGCATTTTGAAGGAATTGAATTTGAGCAAATCCCAGCAAAAGGTAATGGAGCAAAAAGATAAGTTCATCATTCAACGCTGGGATAGTATGCCACATACATATGCTTACGATTACCATGGTAAGAAATTTTCCATTGCCTCCTCCAATCAGTATTATAGCCCGGACGATAAATCCTTTATCGCCTATTTGAGCAGCAAGAAGATTCCTGCCATGCCCAATATCGTTTATGTTGCAGAAGGCAGGGATGATCACTACGGCACCTGGGGTGCAGAGGGGATGGGGGAGAAGCTAAAACACCTGATGCCACCCAATTATCCAGCAAATGGTGGATGGGGCAAGACAAGGCATCTCATGCCTTTTATGCAAACCGTTCAACACAAGAATGAGTTTGTTATGTTGGTTTCAGGTATGAAAGACCACAATTGCATCAATCCATACATCAACTCAACGGTAATACTGCCCAACTATTTTGACCAGATTTGGCTGGGTAACAAACAGGTGGGCAATTTGGCCAAGGGAGATGAAATTGCTTTTGATGAAACCAATACATTTTTTGGGAAATTTGAAGATGTAGGTGTTGCCATCAGGATATTATGGAGCAACGCTTCCCAAAAAGAACGGCCACAGTTGATCAACGATGGATTTGTCTATGAGCCCAGGAGAGAAAATTTTTCTCTCCCCAACAACAAGGCCATTCGCTTTACGTTAAAACATCCCAATGATGGTCTTGTAAACATCAGCATGTGGTGGAAAATTGAAGAGGGCCTAACCGATGATGCAAAATTCAATGTTTTCAGGCAATCGGTCTTGAACACAAAAGTTGAAGTCAGTAACCAAAAGGGAATTGTTGATGTTGCTGTCTATACGCCTAACGGTAAACTTGGACTCAAAACGGATCTCAATCAAAAGCGAAGGCTCGACTATTATTCTCCCAACAATTTGCCCAAGGATTTTCTGTTCAACATCAATGGAGTTGAAGTAGGAAGGAAAATCATGGAAAAATACAGAAACCTTTAATTCATTTTTTTAGATGAAACAATTCCTGACCATTATCGCACTGTTGTTTGTGTGCAGCTTGTCAGCACAAAAAAACAATCTTTTACAAGCTCCTCAACTAAAAGTCAATTGGGAGGATTTTCTTTCCAGGCATGACATGGTATGGGATACCATGCCGGGTGATTATTTTGAGGCACCCTTTGTTGGAAATGGATTGTTGGGGACCATTGTTTTCAAGGACAATTCGCTTCCCAATACCTTGAGGTTTGAAATCGGTAGGACAGATGTGTATGACCATCGCTCCAAAGACCTCCCCATCGCACATTACGGAGGAAGAATTCCCATCGGTCAATTGCTGCTTTCAACTGCCGGCACAATACAGGACATCAATCTCAGAACCGATTTATGGAACGCCGAAATTCGCGGAACCATTAGAACATCGTTGGGAGAAATCTCATTTCGGTGCTTTGTTCCAACCGGCGACAATGTTATTGTGTTGAATGTAAAGACAACACAGAAAGAGCAAAAGTCCATCTGTCGTTTTAGACCACAGCAAGCAGTAAGCTCAAGGTATTTGGCACAACCCTTGAGAGACAAGGGCTTTGTGTACATGCCCAATCCACCTTTTAGGGAAGAAACCATGGAAGGCATTCCTGTTGTTACACAGCCGCTTACCATGGGGGATGATTTTGCCACCGCCTGGCATGAACGCAAACAAACCGACAGCACAAGAACCATCATGGTTACAGTGGCCAACCGCTGGGCCAAGACCAGGCTTCCTTCTAGTGGCTCTGCTATTGATGCAGTGGCAACCATTAAAAATGCAGAAAAAAAATCAATGGCAATGCTGGAACGTGTTCACCGCGATTGGTGGCATGCTTATTATCCCAAAAGTTTTGTGACCTTTCCGGATGCCCGCATGGAAAGTTTTTACTGGATCCAACAATACAAGTTGGCCAGTGCCACCCGATCAGATAAGCCTGTTATCGACCTGATGGGGCCCTGGTACAAACCCACTGTTTGGCCTTGTTTGTGGATGAACCTCAATGTGCAATTGTCTTATTATACAACGGGTATCACCAACCATCTAGACCTTGAGGAACCTTTGTACCGCCTCATCGAGAAACACAGAGATCAACTCGTGTTGAATGTGCCAGCGGAGTTCAGGGATGATTGTGCAGCCTTGGGAAACCCTGTTGGTTATGATGAGCTGGTCAATCCGGTATTCCTCACCACCGATCGTACAACAGACCGAGAAATGAACATCATAGTCTTGCCCTGGTTGATGCAACAATTTTATGTGCACAACAAGCGGACCATGGATGACGAACGGCTGCGCAATTCCATTTTTCCGCTCATGAAAAAAACCTACAGTGTTTACCTGAGGATTTTATACAAGGGCGATGATGGGCTATACCATATCCCATTGACATTTTCTGATGAATATGGAAAGGCACAGGAAACCAGCATGAACATTGCCTTGGCCAGATGGGGCTTCAAAACACTGCTTGATATCTGTACACGCCTAAAGCTTAACGATCCGCTGGTGCCAGTCTGGAAAGACCGTTTGGCAACAATGGCAGATTATCATACCAATGAAAATGGCATCATGATTGGTAAAGGAGTTCCCTTTGCAAAACCCCACCGCCATTACAGCCACATGTTGGGTATTTTCCCTTTTTATGAAACCAACATTGAAGACAATGTAGCTTCCGTTCCGATGCTCAAAAAAACTGTACAACATTTTACAGCTGTGGATGGAGACAATTGCATGTATAAGTTTTCAGGGGCTTCTTCCATTTGGTCTTCTCTGGGCAATGGCGACAGTGCTTTACAATGGGTGAACCGGTCATTGGATATTTTTCCAAGGATAGGAGAGATTCCTAAAATCCCTACCTGTACGCCCAATACAATGTATTGCGAAAGAGGGAATCCAACATTTGAATCTCCCATTTCTTCCTCCCGTTCCATGCTCGACATGCTGATCCAAAGCTGGGGAAATGTGATACGGATTTTCCCCGCAATGCCTGCTGCATGGAAAGATGCCAGCTTTTATCAGCTCAGGGCCGAAGGGGCATTTCTGGTCAGCGCCAAAAGGGAAAATGGCAAAACCCTGTTCCTTCACATAAAAAGTCTTGCTGGAGAACCCTGCATCATTCAATCTGATTTTCCTGCTGACATAAAAGTTATCGGTATTGCATCAAACCGACTTCGCCAAAAAAACGGCAAGATCATTTTGGATCTAAAAAAAGGGGAAGATGCTATTTTGTACACAGGATCCAAGCCTCCAACTTTTGTCGTTAACGCATTGCCAATGGCAAAAAAAGAAATGAACCAGTGGGGTTTAAAAAAGCAGGCACAACAATAAACACATAATGCCAAAATCGGTGGAAAATGTTTTTTGTGACATTAACTAAAACGATTTAAATTTATCCATACATCAACTGCTTTGCTATGAAAAAATTGATACAAACTACATTGATAGGGCTTATTTTTTTGTCCATTTTTGCATCTGCATCTTCACAATCCTGGGTTGATTCAGTAGCCTTGCATGGCAGAAAGGTTTACATGCCTGCAGAAAAATACAAGTGGGATTGGGGACAGGCCACCTTCTTGAATTCCTTGAAACAGTTGTACCATACCAGTGCTGAAAACAATCGTACAACTTATTTCGAATACATCAAAACCGCCATGGCTGTTTCTGATAAAGTGGCCAATGGAAAGCACCCCAACGCCGTTGCTTCTGCCCATGGCATAGCT
>CANEWJ010000150.1 GCA_947442625.1 Chitinophagaceae bacterium | reverse complement strand
CGTTATCGGTCATAAATACAAGTATTGTATTCTTATCAATGCCCATTTTTTTCAACTCCTCTCTAAGTCTGCCAATATTTTCATCAATATTGGTGATCATACCATAAAAGTTTGGGTTCGGAATATTAGGGTTGTTTTTATAGGGATTACTGTATTTATCAGCAATATTGTAGGGGCCATGTGGGGCATTGGTAGGCAAATAACAGAAAAATGGTTTGTTTTTATTCGCCTTGATAAATTTCAAAGCTTCCGAGAACCAGACATCTGTACAGTAACCTTTATATTTTTGAGGTTTGCCATTATGAAAATAAGTATCATCAAAATAATCATTTTCCCAATAATCAGGTTGTTGCCCAACACCGCCAGCACCATGAATTAATACTTCATCGAAGCCACGGTCTTGTGGTCGGAAAGGGTAGTTGTCTCCCAAATGCCACTTGCCGAAAATACCTGTTTTATAACCCGCTGTTTTCATTTTTTCTGCGAGTGTTGTTTCCCCTTCACGCAATATTTCACGCCCATTGACCGTGTGCCAGACACCCACTTTGTTGCAATATTTTCCAGTCATCAAACCCGAGCGACTGGGCGCACAGGTTGTGCCAACGTGAAAATTAGTAAAGCGTACGCTTTCAGCGTGAAGTTTATCTAAATTGGGTGTTTTAATCCATGGGTTTCCATGGCAAGCCAAATCACCATAACCCTGGTCATCAGTGAGAATGAGAATCACATTGGGCTTTTGAGCTACTAAGGCTGAAAAAGGAAAAACAAATAGCCAGCATAAAGCTATTGCACATTGTATTTTATTCACAGTGCATATTTTTAATTTTTTTTACAATTAAATGTACCCTCGGTTTTTAATAGCAGAACATGTTAAATATAAACGCATCATTGGTCAGTTGTTTGTTTGCTTTTCCACCAAGTTGCGTTGGGCTGAAAATCCTTTTCTAACATCCGCAACCGTCTTTTCTCAACATTAATCAATAATTCGGTGTGCTGCTTCTTCATCAATGCGGCAGCTTTGACCGAATCATACAATGGATCAGGAGTCGGCATCTTGGCCTTCACCTCAACCAGCCATTTGTCAAGTTGAGTATGCAGGTCTTTAACCTGATTCGGATATTGATCATTCAATGGTTGAGATTCCGATTCATCCATCTTTAGGTTATAAAGCTCGTTCCGACCATCCTCATGGTAGTAAATAAGTTTCCAATCTCCTGCCAAGACGGTTGAAGAAGGCTCTCCGCCTTGATTTCCATAATGGGGATAGTGCCAGTATAGCATCCGCTTTTTAATACTATTCCCGCGTAACAATGGCATTAAACTGACGCCATCTTTTTGTTTTTGCAACGCCTGGGGCAATCCTGCATACTCCAAAATTGTTGGAAAGAAATCTATTCCCATAACCGGAATGTCGCAAATCTTATTTTTCACTTCTTGACCAGTCTTAATTATGAGCGGTACGCGTGTGCCAGCCTCCCATTGACGACCTTTACCACCCCTGAGCGGCAAGTTTGAAGTGGAGAAATCATCTCCAGAAGAAACGCCACCGTTATCAGCGGTAAAAACAACCATTGTATTTTTATCTATTCCTAGATCTTTTAGTTGCTGAAGAACCAGGCCTATTGCATCATCCATCTGCTGAACCAGTCCGGCATAGATTGGATTATCTTGTGTCTGGTGAACAGGCAATGTCCTGTCAATAATAAATCCAGTCTGAGCTATCCCTTGCTTTTCAGCCTTATCTCTAAAATATTTCCATCTCGCCTGCGTCGTTTGAATTGGTGAATGGACGGCATAAAAAGAGAGATAAGCAAAGAAGGGTTGATTTGCATTTTGTAAAACTTGGTTTTTTATAAATGCTGACGTCTCTTCCGCCAATCGCATGGATAGATCTTCGCCATTGGGGCCATCTGAAAGTGTTGGATTGTTATACGGTGAGAAATAGCCTCCAGATGGCGCTCCCGCCTGCGAGCCCCCTTTATTGATATCAAAACCATGATCTTCAGGATATGATCCCTTGCTGCCAAGATGCCACTTTCCTGCAAAAAAAGTCTTGTAGCCTTGCTGACGCAGCACTTCAGCAATTGTCACTGAGCTAGAAGATAAATTAAGTGCATATTCAGGTGGCAACATCTTGGTAAACCGGTTCATCTTTCGCCATTCTACACCTGACGCTGGGCCAATAAAATTGGTGATATCGTGCCGCGGAGTATACTGACCAGTTAAGACCGTTGCCCGAGATGGACTGCACACTGAACAGGCAGAATAGGCATGCGTAAAACGAACACCCTCTTGTGCCAATCGATCCAAATTTGGAGTCTCATAGTAGGTGCTCCCCGAACAGCTCATGTCTTTCCAACCATAATCATCAGCTATAATAAAAAGAATATTCGGCTTTTTATCTTTTAAGGCCTGGCCAAAACTTGGGGAAAAGGTCATCAATCCAGCAAGCGTGAGAGATCCAAACAATGAAACTATTTTCATAAGATAGCTGATGGATTAAAGTGTAATTTCTTTCCCGTCATTCTTCTGAGGAGCACCTGGCGTGCTTCGACCATCCTGAATGTATTTCAACATCAATGCTCTCAACTCAGCAACAACAGCAGGTTGTTCGGTATATAGATTCTTCATCTCTCCCGGATCAGACTTTAGGTTATACAGTTGATATGGAGGGAGTGACTTGTAATTGGTTTGGTTAGCTTTAGGAGAACTCCATCCTCCTGAACCTGCAGAGAATAATAACTTCCAATCTCCTTTTCGGATTGCGAAGGCGCCATCTATCGAGTGATGAACCGTTGCTTCCCGAATAGATGGCTGTGGTGTTGTGTTCAGTAACAAGGGCAACAGATTGTAACTGTCTTCGGCCTCGTTGTCTTTAAGCTTATAACCCGTTATGTTAGCAAAAGTGGCCATAAAGTCGTTTAGGGAGATGGTTTGATCCACTTGGTGTGGTTTAATTTTTGCGGGCCATCTCACCACGCATGGGATATGATGTCCACCATCAAATAAATCAGCCTTATGTCCTCTAAAGGTATAATTTGGATTATGTCCCTTTGCTTTTAATTCAGCAAGATTCGCAGATGGACTGCATCCATTATCGGAGGTAAATACGACAATCGTATTCTCACTAATTCCAGCTTTATCAACAGCAGCAAGAACCCTTCCAAGCATCGCATCAACCATTAGTACAAAATCGCCGTAGTCATTTAATCCCGATTTGCCTCGATATTCGGCACTCGGCAGGATAGGAGTATGAGGGGCTGTTAATGGGAGGTAGAGAAAAAAGGGAGCCTTGCTCTTTGATTTCTCAGCTATGTAGTCCTCTGCATGGCGTATGATATTGGGAAGTGTTTGTTCATGATCAAAATCAGATGCTGTTGGTCCTTTTCGCCAAACTTTCATCCCCCCATTTTGGGTTATCCGATTGGGAAGTGCCGTAGGTTTATCATTTTCTACATAAACATATGGATCCATATCTAGAGATCCAGCTATACCATAGAAATAATCAAATCCCAACGTTGTTGGACCATTCTTAATGGGCATCGCATAATTGATGCTGTCTTTTCCCTTTTCAATGTTATTCCACGACCATCCCAGGTGCCATTTTCCGATGCAAGCTGTCTGATATTTTTTTGCCTTTAAGAAGGCAGCCATGGTCTTTCTTTCCTCTGGAATGAGTGCTTTGCTATATCCCATTAAAACACCACTCTTTAAGGTAGAACGCCAATTGTAACGCCCGGTAAGTATTCCATATCGCGTAGGTGTGCAAACAGCTGAACTTGAATGGGCATCGGTAAACGTCACCCCCTGACTGACAAGTCTATCGATGCTAGTCGTTTTGATTTTTGAATTTGCGTTCAATGCCGATACATCGCCATAGCCCAAATCGTCAGCAAGAATGAAAATAATATTGGGTTTCTTACCCTCCTGAGAAAATACAGCTGTGCAAGCTATGGTAACCCCAAGTAGAGATAAAAAAATCTTCGGCAGGTAGTTCTTGTTCATAATGAGCAATTTTTCATCTTGTACATATATCTTGGTATCCTTTGAGCAGGATAAATGTTTTCACATCTCTACATGGAAGAGTGCTGGAGAAGTGAAATCTAGACAGAGAAACGCAGTTTTTTGTTTTTATTTTCACAGCAGCATTGCATCATGCGTTGAAAGATTTCAATTGATTATCTTTTTGTTCTTTAAAATAATGTGTTTCATTTGCTCTTGTAATGCGGCAAAGTGAAACTACTTGGCCTATTCCACGTTGATACATTTTATCAGCATTCGCCCTTAAACACTTAAATAACGAAACCTTAGTGAAAACGAGTTACATTTAATTATTTATGTTTATGCCTGCTTAAAAGTCGGAATTGTTCGAATTAGCGCGAACAGCTGCTGAAAAAAAATGAAAAGAATATGAATAAGTTTACATTCTTATTGTCTTTTTTTTGTGTGTTACACGGATTTCATGATTCCATTGCACAGGATTTACCCAATATCATCATGATTTATGCAGACGATTTGGGGTCTGGGGATCTTTCTTGTTACAACAAAAAGTCGGCGTATTATACGCCTAATTTGGACAGATTGGCCAAAGAAGGAGTCATGTTTACTGATGCTCACAGTCCTTCCACAATTTGTTCGCCATCTCGCTATGGCTTTTTTTCAGGACAGCAGATTTATCGGTCCACTGGAGGTGGGGGAGTTGCTTTCGAGGGGCCAGGGGGGCCGAGCTACTTAAAGCCGGGAACACTGACTATTGCTGAAATGCTAAAGCAAAAAGGATATCGGACGGGCATGTTTGGGAAATGGCATGTCGGACTTACCTGGGTTGATAAAAACAACCAGGTGCTGAAAGGTGGCTTCGAGAACTCGCTGCTGATTGATTATGAAAAAAGTACTCCGTTAGTTGACGGTCCAAATGCGAAAGGGTTTGATGAATCTTACATAACACCGAACTGTCCCAATACCGATCCATTGTATGTCTATATCGAGAATGGTATGGTTCCCATACCGGCAAGCAAAAGACATCAAACTGCCAATCTTCCCAATCTGGGAGGTAAATGGCTTTGGGATAATGACGAAGGCTGGATGTCACCAGGCTATAATTTTATGGAGGCGGATTTGATATTTTATGAAAAAACACGTCGATTTATAACTGAGCATCGCAAAAATCTCCCTCAAAAACCTTTCTTTGCTGTTCTTTCAACACAAATTGCACATGCGCCAGTCCTTCCTGCTCCTGAATTCAACGGGGCGACAAATGCCGGCCCTCGTGGTGATTTTGTTTGGGAACTGGATGTGCTGATAGGGCGTATGATGGCATTGGTGAAAGATTTAGGTATTGATGATAACACATTAATCCTTTTCAATGTGGATAATGGAGCCGAAACATTGCATGTTAATTGGATGCGTCAGGATTACGGGCATGACCCTTCCGGAGGGTGGAGGGGAATGAAACGTGATGCCTGGGAAGGGGGGCACCGGGTTCCCTTTATTGTTCGCTGGCCGGGTATATTTCAAGCAGGCTTGATATCTGACCAGATGATCAATACCACCGATATATTTGCTACAGTTGCATCCATCGTT
>CANEWJ010000149.1 GCA_947442625.1 Chitinophagaceae bacterium | reverse complement strand
TTCCTCGATCAGACAAACCCACTGAGTGAGATCACGCACAAGCGTCGTATCTCCGCACTCGGACCCGGCGGTTTGAGCAGGGAGCGTGCTGGTTTTGAAGTCCGTGACGTTCACTATTCTCACTATGGTCGTCTTTGTACGATTGAGACGCCGGAAGGACCAAACATTGGTCTTATCTCAACCCTTTGTGTACACGCAAAGATCAATGAGATGGGATTCATTGAAACACCTTACCGCAAGGTGAACAATGGTAAGGTTGAAGTCAAGAAATTGACCTACCTGAGTGCTGAAGAAGAGGATACTGCTAAGATTGCACAGGCCAACGTGCCTTTGAATGATAAGAGTGAGTTTGCTGAAGAAAAAATAAAGGCAAGGCAAACGGGTGATTTCCCGATTCTTGAGCCGAACGAAGTGGAGTACATGGACGTTGCGCCGAACCAAATTGTTGGTCTCTCAGCTTCCCTGATTCCTTTCTTGGAACATGATGATGCCAACCGTGCACTGATGGGATCAAACATGCAACGCCAGGCAGTTCCATTGATCAAGCCGCAGGCTCCGATTGTTGGTACCGGACTGGAAGGCAAGGCTGCCCGTGATGCAAGGATTCAGTTGCATGCAGAAGGGGATGGTGTTATTGAATTTGTTGATGCCAATGAAATACATGTTCGCTATGAGCGTGATGAAGCCCAGAAGCTCGTCAGCTTTGAAGATGACATGCTGGTTTACAAGTTGACCAAATTCATCAAGACCAACCAGGAGACTTCGATCACCTTGCGCCCGGCTGTGTCCAAAGGGCAGCGGGTGAAGAATGGCGACTTCCTCACAGAAGGCTATGCTGTAAAAAATGGTGAGCTGGCGCTTGGTCGTAACCTGAAAGTGGCGTTCATGCCTTGGAAGGGCTATAACTTTGAGGATGCCATTGTTATCAATGAAAAAGTGGTGAGTGAAGATCTTTTCACCTCCATCCATATTTCTGAATTTGAATTAGAAGTAAGGGATACCAAACTTGGAGAAGAGGAATTGACTCCAGATATTCCAAACGTTTCTGAAGAAGCAACCAAAGACCTTGACCAGTATGGTATCATCCGTATTGGTGCACAGGTCAAGGAAGGTGATATCCTCATCGGTAAGATCACTCCTAAAGGAGAAAGTGATCCAACCCCTGAAGAGAAATTGCTTCGTGCCATCTTCGGTGACAAGGCTGGAGATGCCAAAGATGCATCATTGAAAGCTCCAAGTGGAACTGAAGGTGTTGTGATCGGGAAGAAACTCTTCCAGCGTGCCAAGAAAGACAAGAATTCCAAGGCCAAGGAAAAAGCAGCCATCGAGAAGCTCGAAGCTGTTCACGTCCAAAATGAGAAGGACATTCTTGAATTGCTGGTAAGCAAATTGCAAACCCTTTTGAAGGATAAGAATTCTTCTGGTGTTTCCAACAACTTCGGTGAAGTCATCATCAGCAAAGGGTCAAAGTTCAATCCAAAGACCCTTGCAACCATCGACTATCAGAACATTAATCCTCTTGGTTGGACCAGCGACGAGAAAATTGATGACTCAATCAATACGCTGCTGCACAACTACAATATCAGGTACAACGAAGAGCTCGGCCGTTACAAGCGTGAGAAATTCAATATCTCCATCGGTGATGAACTTCCTGCTGGTGTATTGAAACTTGCCAAGGTTTATCTCGCTGTCAAGCGCAAGCTGAAAGTGGGTGATAAGATGGCGGGTCGTCATGGTAACAAGGGTATCGTAGCCAGGATTGTAAGGGCTGAAGACATGCCTTTCCTTGAAGATGGAACTCCTGTTGACATTGTGCTCAATCCATTGGGTGTACCGTCAAGGATGAACCTTGGACAGATTTACGAGACCATCCTCGGATGGGCTGGTGAGAAGTTGGGCATGAGGTTCTCTACACCCATCTTTGATGGTGCAACTGTTGATGAAATTTCATCCTTGATTGACCAGGCAGGATTGCCAAGCTTCGGTCATACCTACCTCTATGATGGTGAAACCGGAGAGCGCTTCCACCAAAAAGCCACTGTTGGTATCATCTATATGCTGAAGCTCCACCACATGGTAGACGATAAGATGCACGCGCGTTCTATCGGACCATACTCTCTCATCACCCAGCAGCCGCTTGGTGGTAAGGCACAGTTCGGTGGTCAGCGTTTCGGTGAGATGGAGGTTTGGGCATTGGAAGCCTATGGTGCTTCGAATATCCTTCAGGAATTGCTTACTCTCAAATCTGATGACATCATCGGAAGGGCCAAGACATACGAAGCCATCGTTAAAGGTGACAACGTACCTAAGCCTGGTATTCCGGAGTCCTTCAATGTACTCGTGCATGAACTGCGCGGACTTGGACTTGACCTCAAGTTTGACAACTAAGGGCCGTAACCAAATCATAACGCAAAAGCCATCCGCTAGGATGGCTTTTTTTTGCTCTTCAATTATCCAGGTTGCAGGATCAAGCAATAGGGCAGTGCAATTGTTTAGTAGCATTCAACATTTTCTGGTGCTACAACATATTGATAAAGGTTAAAAAAATAGGGCATCCATTTGAATGCCCTATTGAATGTAAAAGAGGTTGATTTTAACTGAAGAAAGTACTGATCCAATAAATCAAGGCAGCCAGCAGCCCACTTACTGGAATGGTAAGGATCCAGGCAACCAGCAGGGAGGATGTTACACCCCATCTTACAGCACTGAGTCGTTTGGTGGCACCAACACCGATAATAGACCCTGTAATGGTATGTGTGGTTGATACAGGTATTCCCATTTGACCAGTAAAAAACAGGGTGAAAGCACCCGCAGTTTCAGCCGCCACACCTTCCAAAGGCGTTACTTTGGTAATCTTGGTGCCCATGGTTTTTACGATTTTCCAACCACCACTCATGGTACCCAGGCCAATGGCAACATAACAGGAGATGGGAACCCATCCTGGCAATTGTCCAAAGTCTTGAATATTACCACTGGCAATCAATGCAGCGCCAATGATACCCATCACTTTCTGGGCATCGTTACCACCATGTCCGATGCTGAAGGCAGCCGAGCTGAACAACTGAAGTTTCTTGAACATGTTGCCCACTGAATAGGCTGTTGGGGTCTTGATTTTTTCTACATATAGATAGACAAGCATGAACAGTATGGAGGTGAAGATGATGCCCCAAACGATGGCATGGTTCTCAGATTTTTCGATGTCTTTCTTGAAAGAGCTTTGGATGTTGAATTTTTCAATTTTTGATTTTACCTTTTTGGCATTGGCAGGATCAATAGGATAAATGGCATTGATGGCAATGAGGGCGCTGTCCAGGCTGATTTCCTTTTTCAGCAATTGCTTCACTGGGCCTTTGTATTTCTCAGTCTCCACCTTTGCAACATCATACTCTTTTTTCTTTTCTGCATTGTCTGCAGAGAGGGATTCAAGGATGAGGAAATTGTTGGCGTTTCTTACTTCATCCTTCAATTTGCTTACTTCGATATCAGCCAAAAAGCCATTGTTGTAGGCAAATGCAGCAATTGAGTCGGCACCTATATTATCAAAATCACTCATCACAGGAACGATTTTTTCATAAATCTCTTTTGCCCCATTCAATTTCTTTTCAGCAGTTGCCAGGTCTTCTTTTGCTTTATCGTTGTTGTCTTTTTCAAGGGCTTCTTCAGCTTTTGCAACGTCCAGCTTGTATTTGTCGAGCTTGATGAACTTTTCAAGTGCCTGGTTCATTTTGTTTTCCTCAAACCTATCGAAAAGCAATACAGTCAGTCCCGTTGCCACAATGATGATTGCTATGCGCAGCCACATGTTTCGGGCAATAGTGACAATTGTGATAAAGATGGAAATAGCCATCCCAATCAGCGGCGCAAAAAAGATGAACAATACCGTTTTGATGATGGTATCGTTCTCAACAACTTTAGACCAGGAAATCGACAATCCTTTTGTCATCATGGCATGGGCTATGGCTGCGCCTGCAAATCCTCCAATCAGGGTATGGGAAGAGGATGAAGGAATACCATACCACCAGGTGAGCAGGTTCCAGAAAATGGCTGCAATCAATCCTGCAAGAATCACATTCAGGGTAATAAACTCTTTGTTAACAGTCTTGCTGATGGTATTGGCTACTGCATGGTCCTGGAATATGAAATAGGCAACGACGTTGAAAAAAGCAGCCCAGATTACCGCTTGAAATGGAGTAAGCACTTTGGTTGAAACAACGGTTGCGATGGAATTGGCTGCATCGTGAAAGCCGTTGATGTAATCAAAAATCAGTGCCAGTATGATGATAACAATGAGAAGGGTCATGAGCAATTTTTTTGGAGGCCGTCACCTGATTAGGCATACTTGATAATGATCGATTCAATTACATTGGCCGCATCTTCGCATTTGTCAGTAGCAATTTCTAATACTTGGTATATTTCTCTTTTTTTGATCACCTCTTTAAAGTCATTTTCATTGTTAAACAGGCTATCAATACTCATATCAAATACATCATCCGCTTGGTTTTCAATGCTGTTTATTTTTACAATGGCTTCAGTCATTTCCCTGAGGTTTTTCATATCCCTGAGGCCATGTACAGCCTTCTTGATTTCTACGCTTCCTTGCAAAACAAGGTCAGCCAATTTATGAATCCCAATGTCATTAGGATTGATTTTATAGAAATTTATTTTCTTTGCTGAAGCATAGATGTAATCAGCAATATCGTCTAATGCTGTAGCAAGGTAATGAATATCTTCCCTGTCCAATGGTGTGATGAAATTACGTCCCAATTCAGTAAACACATTATGGGTAAAATCGTCGTTCTTGTGCTCCAGGTTTTCAATGATGGCCGCGATTTCAGCTCTTTTGTCTTCATCGGACTCATTTACCATGATCTGCAGTTGCGTAGCCATTTTTCCAACCACCTCTGTCATGTTTTCAAAAAGGGTGAAAAATACCCTGTCCTTCGGAAGGAACATCTTGAAGAATGTGTTAATAGCCATGTTAAAGATTTTCAAAAGTGTGAATTGCAATATTAAACAATCCTTGAACAAATTAGAAAATCAACAAGCTTCCTCGGATTACCAAATTGTTAATAAATGGCGCTTGTTTTTAAAGAATCAATGAAATAGGATTTTAACTGCTTTTTGCCCCCTTGAAGTTTTTAGCATGATCATGTAAACACCTGATTTAATCTTGGCTTGACCAGCATAATCTCTTTTAACAATCAGGGTATTTATTCCTGCTGGTTTTAATCCAGCATAAAGCCTTGAAATGAGCGCGCCATCTGTAGATACCAAATCAATGGTTACCTGTTCTGGTCTAGCAAGTGTATAGGAGAGTGTTGTGTTGGAAATGGCTGGATTGGGATAGAGCTGAAGTTTGGTGTCCAACACCGGCAAAGCAGGATTGGTAATGGCTGTCACCAGGTTGCTGCTGAGGTCCTTGTTCAGGTAAACATGGTATTCGCCGGGTTGCAGCGTTAGATTGGAAGCACCGCCAGATACATTGATGGAAGTTTTGGTAAGATAGCTGTACCAGGTTCCGGTGGAAGGAAAATTGACCGATGCCGTTTTTGCAGTGATGTCAAAGTTACCAACCACTACAACTTTCAAAGAGTCTTCATTGATCTGCATCGTTTTTACAGTACCGCT
>CANEWJ010000148.1 GCA_947442625.1 Chitinophagaceae bacterium | reverse complement strand
GCCAACAGCCACAATTACCGCAACTCTACTTTATGGTTGACAAATGGAAATTTTGTCCGCTTGAAGAGTCTGGAAATTGCCTACAACCTCAGCAACAACGCCCTCAAAAAGCTTGGCATGAAAACGGGTATTATTTTTGTAAATGGCAGCAACCTTGCAACATGGAGTGTTGTTCCGGAGATAGATCCTGAAGGTCCTTCAGCAGGTATCCAGAACGATTATCCCATGTTGAAAGTGGTGAATGTTGGATTTAAATTGAATCTCTAATCATATAGCAATCAAGACATCAAAAGAAATATCTAAAAGAATATTCGATGCAAAAAATAAGTTTTAAACAAGTGCTTCTGATGACAGCTTCCGCTGCATTGTTGTTGTTGTCATCCTGCGAAAAACCTTTTCTTGAAAAGCCTCTTGATGATTATGTTCCCTTGGGGGAATCATTTGAAGACATCAGGAATGCCAGGAACTGGATCAACAATATTTACAGTGATCGTGTCAACGAGTATACCATTTTGGGTAATGCGGGATTCGCTGCTGGTAGTGACGAGGCCATCCATGGCAGTACAACCAATACAAGCCGGGTGTTTTACAATGGTTCATGGAACGCATTGAATACACCTTTTGACATTTGGGTGAAAAGCTTTACCACTGTAAGGAAGATTAATGTGTTTTTTGAGAACATCAAAAATGTAGTAGTCGTTCAGAATGAAGACACCATCAAACTTTCAGACGATGGTTATGCCAATGCCTACTATCTATTGGAAAGGTTGAAGGGAGAGGCTTTTTTCCTGAGGGCATTCAATTATATTGAGATGTTCAAATATTATGGCGCAGTTCCCATTGTAACCAGGTCTTATGGGGCCACTGAGGATTTCAATCTTCCCAGGAATACTGTTGATGAAGTAGTAGCTTTCATCAAGAAAGACCTGGACTCTGCCATGAAATATTTGCCAGAAAACTATGCCAATTTCTATGGTCAGGGTTATGCGAACTGGCAGGGTCGTGCAGTAAAGTCTACCTGTTTGGCGTACAAGGCGAAAGCACAGTTGCTCTATGCCAGCCCTCTTCACAATCCAACCAATGATTTGGGCAGGTGGAGGGATGCGGCTGAACTGTATGGCAGCTTCATCTCAACGTATGCATCGATGTATGGATTGGAAACCCAGGTACAAAGGGCCTTCATGGATCCCAACAGCAAAGAATCTATCTTCAATATAAGGGTCGCTACTGGATTGAATACAATTGATAGAAACCAACGTCCGGCTGGTTTCAAATTTTTCACTGGTCCTGCCGTAAATCCAACCCAGGCCATGGTGGATGCATTTCAAATGAGAAATGGCAGGAGCATTACGGACGCAGGTTCTACTTATAATCCTGCAAGGCCATATGAAAACAGGGACCCAAGGTTTTATCAGTTCATCAATTTTAACGGCTCTACTTTGCTAGATAATCCTTCTGCAAGTACCTGGTCAGTAAGACAAGTGGAAACATTTGATGGAGGCAAAGATGCCCAGCCTGTAGTCAACGCAACCAGAACAGGCTATTACATGAGAAAATTTATGGATACGACACTGAATCTTGTTGCCAACCAGACCTCATTCAGGCCTTATGTGTTGATGCGCTATCCAGAGGTTTTGTTGAGTTATGCTGAGGCTGTTAATGAAGCCTATGGACCGTATGCATCCTCTACAGCATCGTCATTGAAGGCATCTGCTGCAGTTGAACAAATCAGACAAAGGGCCGGCTTGCTTCCTTTTGCTCTGAGCACTGCGTTGACACAGGCGCAAATGCGTGACGCCATCGTTCAGGAAAGAAGGGTTGAACTGGCTTTTGAAAACCAGCGGTTCTGGGATGCCCGTCGTTGGAAAAAAGCAGAGCAATGGTTCAATGTTCCTGCAAGAGGTGTGCAGATCACCAAGACAGGAAATAATTTTACTTATAAATATGTGGACGTTGAAACAAAAACATTCACTGCAAAAATGAACCTGTTTCCTATTCCTGATGCAGAAATCAGGTACAATCCCAAAATGAAGCAGAACCAGGGATGGTAATTTAATTCAGTTTCCTCTCATGCATTGAGGGTGATATATAAAAACAGCCTGCATCTGATCATGCAGGCTGTTTTGTCTTGGCGGGTCAGCCACATTTTTTGCAGCCCTCTAACGCTCCATTCATTTTTTGGCTTTGACTAATTTCTTTTTTCCAAAAGGCAATTTTGCAATGATGGTTTCACCTTTTCCTTTGTCATTGGTGATGCTTTGGATGGTCCACAGGTCATTCAGGTTTTCACCATCGATGATGCTGCCACTGTAGTCTCCCCAGGACACACCATCTGTTGCACCTTTGCCTTCGCCGAGTGAAATGATCTCACGGATTGTGCCAGGCTTGTCATTCCCCATCCGGTAGGCAACCCTGGGGCTGATGAAGGAATTGGTATTGGCTTCCTGAAACCCAATCAGTACATCATTCTTTTTGTTGACCGCGATGGTGGTTTGAATGTAATTTGAATTGTCATCGTTGATCAGTCCTGTTTGTACAATCGATCCGTCATTGGCGTTGATCTGGTGCCATTGTACAGCCGCATGCCCATCTTTGTTGACGGCTTGTGAGAACCAAAGATGCCTACTCTGCAAAACAATATTTTTGGGATTTCTGTCTCCGCTTGATACTTTTTGGGGTGTTCCTTTTTGTGGCGATTGGGGAGGGTAGTCAATGTATTGAAGGTTGTGCGGTTGCTGTGATACAACTACTGCGTAAGGGATTCCCTTCTCATCTTCCAAAATTTTTCTGATGATAAATTCCTTCTTTGCAATTTCAAAAAAATACAGTTCTTCTGTATCATCTTGGCCAAAAACTGGATGGCCGAGGCTACCTTCAAAATGATAAATGGTTGCAGGTTGGCCCGCTTTGGCTTCAGCAGTTTTCAGGATAAAGGTTCTTTCTTTCCCACCCGGAAATGAATACCCAATCCATTTTTTGCTGTACCCAATTCCGCCACCATCAACACCATTTTGTGTAGGGATGGGGTAGGTGTTCCAAGCCCCCAAAGGATTGTTGGTTTCAGAAACAGAAATATTGACAGGCTTGACTTTCGGCTTGTCGTAGTACCACCAAAGATCAAAGACAAATACATTGTTGTGAACATCATAGAACATCTTGGGGTCAATGCCATTGTTGAAGCATTTCTGCGACACGCCCCGAATGAATTCTCCTTTCTTGTTATAAATGATAAGACCGCTGTTGGTGCCATGCATCACGTATCCCCCGCCCACTGCGATCTGAGGATCAACCTGCCTGTTTCCGTCCATGGATCCATTGAAGGTAAGCAGCCCATTGACCATGCCTGGATTTCCACCCTGCATCCTCTCAGGGCATGCAGCACTATCATTAAAACTGGATTTGTGCATTGGGGCAATGATCTCTGTTCTGGATGGATACTGCCTACCGTTTTGGCTTTTTCCATACAGCATGACCATCATTGACAGAGAAAGACTGAGTAAATATTTCATGGATTTTTTCATTTCAAAATATAAAAAATTTTTTCGTAATTCCTGACCCTTTTCATGTAAAAAAGTATTTCTTGCTTTTATAAATTTTTCTCATTTCACATATCTCAGGACTTTTGCTCTCTGCAGATGAAATTCGTAAAAAGGCTTTGATTGGTGCGTTCTCACATTCACTAAATCAAAAAATATCTACAATGAAAACAAGAATTATTTCAAGCAAAATCTTCGTTGCTATTACCGCCGTTTTGTTTTTGGTATCCAGTTGTGACAAAAATGACGGCGATGACTTAAAAACCATTGGCGGGTTAATTACAGATGAGCCAACCTTCAGTACATTGAATACTGCAGTGATCAAGGGAGGATTATCCGCAAAGCTCAATGATACCGATCAGCTTACTTTACTGGCACCGAACAATGATGCATTTACTGCTGCAGGAATTACCAATACCGTTTTGGATGGACTTTCTTCCAATGATGTTGCTAATATCCTCTATTATCATATCATTCCTTCCAAAGTCTTGGCATCTGATATGCCAGCAGGCCCCAATGCAAAAGTGTTGACCTTTAGCGGAGACTCCGTCTTTGTTACCAAAAATGCCAATGGAGTATTTGTCAATGGTATTAATGTGTCTGAAGCAGACTTGGCTGTTTCTAATGGGGTAGTGCATAAACTGAGTACAGGGGTACTTTTGCCACCTTCTGGTAATTTGTTGGTTACTGCTGCTGCATCGGGACTGGATTCATTGGCTAAGGCATTGAATGTTGCAGCAACTGGTGCAGGCGGTGATCCAACTTTAGCAACAACATTTTCTTCAGCATTGCTGACGGTATTTGCTCCAACCAATGCAGCATTTACTGCACTGCTTACTGGCCTGGGTCTTACAGACATTACACAAATTCCGATGGCCACTTTGATTGCCACATTGAAACTTCATGTAGCTGCCGGACGGGTTTTTTCCTCTGATTTGACCAATGGCAACCTCTCGATGATTTCAGGTGGAACGACTGTTGTTAGTCTCTCCAACACTTCAACCGGGCCTACCCTTTCTGGTCCTGGGAATAACACGAATACCGCTAAGATCACGAAATTCAATATTGTTGCCAGGAATGGTGTAATCCATTTGATTGATAAGGTATTGCTTCCATGATGAAATAATTATCCAATAGGTAGAAGTAATAATTCTGTGTATTTTACATAGCATATTATAAATACACGTTAGAAATCAATTCACATGAATCAGTTCAGGGTAGCTTTTTTTCTTGTTCTTTCCTTTATTTTCTTTGCTGCAAAGCCATATGAAGTGAAGCGTGTGCTTGTGATTGGAGATTCAATATCCATTGGGTATACTCCTTTCATCAAAGCAACAATGTCCCCAGATGTGGAAGTATCGCACAATCCGGGCAATGGAGGTTCAACCCTGAGGGGCAAGGATAGCTTGCAGAAATGGCTTGATAACCGGGATTGGGATGTAATCCTGTTCAATTTTGGCTTGCATGACATGGTGCACAAGGATAGCAGTGGGAAGTATGATGTTGTCAATGGCACAATTGCTGTTCCGTTGAAGGAGTACAAGAAAAACCTTGAAGTGATTGCAGACAAGTTGAATGAAACAACGGCTAAGGTGATTTTTGTTACAACCACCATGGTACCTGAAGGGGCAAGTGGCCGCAAAACTGCATCTGTGCCTGAGTACAATGAAGTGGCACTAAAAGTGATGAAGAAGAAAAACATCCAGGTGGTAGATCTTTATCAGCCATCCCTGGAAATTCATCCCAATAATTCAAAGCCCAAAGATGTTCATTATACCCCCAAGGGCTATGAATTGCTCGCTGAAATGCTTGTCAAGGAGATCAAGGAAGTGTTGAAGGGGTAGTTCATGGGTGGAAGGATTTATTTCATTTCAACGCTATAGGTATACCAAAATAAAACCCTCTGTATTCAGAGGGTTTTATTTTGTAGTCCCGACAGGAATCGAACCTGTATCTAAAGTTTAGGAAACTTCTATTCTATCCATTGAACTACGGGACCAGCCTTCCTGCTGGATGCAGGGGCAGCAAAATTACTCAATATATTTTTTTAACAAAGCTTATTTTCATTTTAGTTTTAATTTGAAGAATAATTTGGCGATT
>CANEWJ010000147.1 GCA_947442625.1 Chitinophagaceae bacterium | reverse complement strand
CCCTGTCCTTTATCGCAAATTTTTCGAATTCCTTACCAAGGTTCATGATGATCAGGATTTTGTTTAAGCAAATTAATACAAATAGTGACCAAATAACGTGCCCGGGCCAAAAGCGGACAAAATGCCATGTATGTTAAGAGGTTTAGGGGTTAGAAGTTTGGGAATTAGTGCTTAATCCCAATTTCGTTAACCGCTAAACCTCTTGCCTGTGGAAGAACCAATCAATGGTTATGCTTACCCTGCAATTCCTTGAATTCAGCAGGACTTACTATTTTCTCACTGGGTTGGGCTTGTGAAGCGGCCCATTCAAGCACCTTTGAGCTGAATACACGCTGATAAGCGCCTTCAACCTGTTGCTTATCACCCATCATTTTTTCAACGTAGCTGTCCAGCCATTCGTAGTTGCCGCCCATGTTCATGGATCCGAAATATCCCATGAGTTGTTGGCGAATGCTTTCCATGATTTCTTCCCTTGCTACCTGGATGGCGTTTTGGCTGCCAATCTCATTGCTCACCAGGGTCCACCTCAATTGATTGAGAAATGCTGGAAATTCTTTTTCAACGGATTCCGCTGTTTGTTCCTTTTCGCTGCTTTTCAGCAACCAGGTTTTGAGGAATGTTTCAGGGAAGTCCATTTTTGTTTCTTCAGAGAGCACATGGAAGATTTCATGCTCCAACAAGTGTTGGGCCTGTTGCTTCCAATAGGCTGCAATCTGGTTGCGGATTTCGGTCCTGAAAGCATCTTCTGTTGCGATATCTTTTCCAGGCATGGCATCCTTGAAGAAGGCCTCATCCATGGGTCTTTTTTCTACAAAAGCGATTTTGCTGATGTGCAGGAGGAAAGACTGGGCCATGTCTTCTGCCTTGTCTTTGTCCAGGCCAAGATCACCTGCAAGCCACTCACGTTCTTTTTCTTCAAATGCAGTAGCCAGTTGAATCACAATGGATTCGTCTTTTTTCTTTCCCATCAATGCCGCCCTGGTGGCTGCACTGAAATATTTCAACAAGAGAGAGTTTTCTTTCTTTTCAGCACCTTCTTCAACAACACCAGCGGCATCAGATTTTTGGAAGGAAACATTCAATACGTCTTCTTCGTTGGTCACTGTTTCAGGCTCTGTCATTTTGCACAGGCGGCGGCTGATCCTGTCAATTTCCTCTTCAATCATTTCATCGGTAGCCTCTACCACATGCAGGGTAGTGGGGGTGGTGGCAAGATTGGGGATGGTAAATTCAGGCTTTAGGCCAATTTCAAAAGAGAAGCTATAATCCTTTGGTTCGTTGTGGTTGAACATGGCAGGATCATTGGCATCTTCCGGAATCGGCTGCCCGAGGTAAGAGATGTTCTCCTGTTGAAGGTAATGCATCAATTCATTTTCAATTGATTTCAATACTTCTTCCGCAAAAACGGAGGCACCGTACATTTTTTTAACCACACCAGTTGGTACCATGCCTTTTCTGAAACCAGGTATGTTGGCAGACTTGGCGTATTTCTTGAGGGATGATTCGTAGCTTGAGTTGTAATCTGCGGTAGAAACAGTTACCGTGATCTTTTCGTGAAGGGGAGCAATTGGCTCCCGGTTGATTGTTGCCATACTTTTTTGTATTGAGAAAAGAGATGTGCGGGTGGAGGGACTCGAACCCCCAAGCCTCGCAGCACCAGATCCTAAGTCTGGCGTGTCTACCAATTTCACCACACCCGCATTTTGGGCTGTCTGCATTACAGACAGTTGTCTCTTTTCAAATTGGGTGGCAAAGGTAGCAGTTTCAGATGAAAAAAAATGATTCAAAACGATTTTAGTAAATTTGATTCGATGGATGCTTTGGAAAAAGATATGGTTCAGCCCGAATATGACCTTACTGAGGAGCAGGAGAAGAAGGAAATTGTACGCCGTTACAGGGCGTTGCTGCGGGTATTGAAGCCTAAGTTGAAGACGGGAGACAAGGAATTGGTCCGCTCTTCCTTTGAAATGGCGGTAGAGGCACACAAGACCATGCGGCGTAAAAGCGGCGAACCCTACATCTTTCACCCGTTGGCGGTTGCGATGATCTGTGTGGAGGAAATTGGTTTGGGGGTTCGTTCCACCATTTGTGCCCTATTGCATGATACTGTAGAGGACACCGACATCACCCTTGAAGACATCCAGCGTGAGTTCGGCAGTGAAATCACCAAAATCATTGATGGGCTCACCAAGATTGCCACTGTGGTGGATAAAAACACAAGCCAGCAGGCGGAGAATTTCAGAAAAATCCTTCTGACCCTCACGGATGATCCACGGGTGATCCTGATCAAGCTTGCAGACAGGATGCACAACATGCGCACACTGGACAGCATGAAGCACGACAAGCAGCTCAAGGTATCTTCAGAAACGGTCTATGTTTATGCGCCACTGGCACACAGGATGGGGCTTTACATCATCAAGACCGAGATGGAAGACCTGGCCATGAAATACCTGGAGCCAGATATTTACCGGACCATTGCCCGTAAGTTGGCCGATACGAAAAGGGAGAGGTCCAAGTATATCAATGAATTCATCAAGCCTGTGAGGGAGCGCCTGGACAAGGCAGGCTTTGAGTATGAAATCTATGGTCGTCCCAAATCCATCAACTCCATCTGGAGCAAGATGAAGAAGAAGAATGTGGAGTTTGAGGAAGTATATGATCTTTTTGCGATTCGCGTTATTGTTGATACCCCTTCTGAGATGGAAAAAGAGGCCTGCTGGAAGGTCTACTCATTTGTTACTGATATGTACAACCCAGCGCCAGAGCGGCTTCGCGACTGGTTGAGCAATCCCAAATCGAACGGGTATGAAGCCTTGCATACCACCGTGATGGGTCCGCAGGGTAAATGGGTGGAAGTGCAGATTCGCTCCAAGCGGATGAATGAGATTGCAGAAAAAGGATTGGCGGCCCACTGGAAGTACAAAGAGGGGGGAGGTGAGGAAGACCGGTTTGACATCTGGTTTTCACAAATCAAGGAAGTACTGGGAAGTGAAGACATCAGTTCCATTGATTTTCTCCATGATTTCAAAACCTCTTTTCTTTCTGAAGAAATTTATGTGTACACCCCCAAGGGAGATGTCAAAATGCTTCCAGTTGGGTCTACGGCACTTGATTTTGCTTTTTCCATCCACTCAGCAATTGGCTCCAAATGCATTGGCGCCAAAGTCAACCACAAGCTGGTTCCCTTCAGCCATAAATTGCGCAGTGGCGACCAGCTTGAAGTGATTACTTCCAACAAGCAAAAGCCCACTGAAGACTGGCTTTCCATGGTTGTTACTGCCAAAGCCAGGAACAGGATCAAGGATGCGCTGAAAGAAGAAAAAAGAAAGGTTGCTGAAGACGGAAAGTATTTTACAGAAAAAAAATTGTTGGCCATAGGCGCTGCCATGACCCCGCACAATCTGGAGGAGCTGGCTGCTTTTTATAAACTCCCTTCCGCACTAGACCTTTTTTACCAGATTGCCATCAAGAAAATAAACCTCAAAGAGCTCAGTGAGTTCATGGTAAGAGGCGACAAGCTTGAACTGATTCGCATCAAAAAACCTGAGTCAGAAAAAGCAGAACAACTTCCATCAAAACAGGATGTCAAGAAAGAGACTGAACTGATTATTTTTGGAGAAAGCAGCGACAGGATCGTGTATACGCTTGCCAATTGCTGCAAACCCATCCCTGGAGATGATGTGTTTGGATTTGTTTCCACCGGGAAAGGCCTGATCATTCACCGGATCAACTGCCCCAATGCCACCAGGCTTTTGTCCAGCCTTGGACACAGGATCGTGAAGACCAAATGGGCGAAAAACAAAGAAATTTCCTTCTTGACGGGCCTGAAGATTATGGGTCTGGACGATGTGGGTGTTATCCACAAGATCACCAACCTGATTTCGGGTGAGCTGCTTATCAACATCAGTGCCATCACTGTGGAGGCCAAGGAAGGCATCTTTGAAGGCAATATCAGGCTCTATGTCCACGACAAGGATGAGTTGGACATGCTTTTTGTCAAGCTCAGGGAACTGCAAGGAATACAGTCTGTACAGCGTTACGACGTAGATGTGTAAATGAGGATATTTTTTTTTCCGCCTTATGCTTCATTCAATTAAATTTGCCACTTAACAGCTAAACAATTTTATGGTTGATGTACTACTAGGCCTGCAATGGGGCGACGAAGGGAAAGGGAAGATTGTAGATTATTTTGCACCACAGTATGACATCATCGCCAGGTTTCAGGGCGGTCCCAACGCTGGTCATACCCTGTATGTCAACGGTCAGAAAGTGGTGCTGCATCAGATTCCCTCTGGGATTTTTCATGAAAACACCACCAACCTCATCGGCAATGGTGTTGTATTGGATGCCGTCACCCTGAAAAAGGAGTATGATAAAGTGGCCGCCTTTGGTATAGACGGACGCAAACATCTTTATGTTGCAGAAAGAACGCATTTGATCCTTCCTTCTCACAGGGCCCTGGACAAGGCTTCAGAGCTTTCAAAAGGCAATGAGAAGATTGGTTCCACCCTGAAAGGCATAGGACCTGCATACATGGATAAAACAGGCAGGAACGGTTTGAGGGTAGGAGATTTGCTCGACAAGAATTTTACAACACAGTATATCAAACTCAGGATGAAGCACCAGCGATTGTTGGATTCTTTTGGGTTCAATGAGGATATCAGCGAGTGGGAAGAAGAATTTTTTGAGGCCATTGAATTCATACGCAGCCTGAAAATTGTTAATGGTGAATATTTCATCAATGAAAAAATCAGGGAAGGCAAAAAAGTACTCGCTGAAGGTGCCCAGGGCAGCATGCTGGATGTAGATTTTGGAACATTCCCCTTTGTTACTTCCTCCAATACCATTTCTGCTGGAGTTTGTACCGGATTGGGCATTGCACCGCAGAAAATCAAGGAAGTCATTGGCGTTTCCAAAGCCTATTGCACCAGGGTTGGCAGCGGACCTTTTCCCACAGAGTTGCATGATGAAACGGGCGAGCGCCTGAGAAAAATAGGCAGTGAATTTGGTGCTACAACCGGGAGGCCCCGCAGGTGCGGCTGGATTGACCTGGTTGCTTTGAATTTTGCATGCATGGTCAATGGTGTAACACAGATTGTGATGACCAAAGCGGATGTGCTTGATGCCTTTGAGGAACTTTCTGTTTGTACCAGTTATGGTATCGATGGCAAGCAAGAAAAAGCGGTTCCATACCAGATGTCAAAAATGCCTATTGCTCCTCATTATGAGCAGTTTGCAGGATGGCAAACAGACATAACCAAGATCAGGGACAATGCGAGTCTTCCTCAGGCCATGAAGAATTATATTGAGTATATCAATGGTTATTTGGGTGTTGATGTCAGCTATATTTCCAATGGACCAGAGCGTGATCAGATCATCAAAGCATAGTAATCAGCATTATTAGAAAAAATATTTTCAAAATATTTGGTCAAGTAAAAAAGTCTCAGAAATTTTACAGCGTAAACCGCATGTCGCTATGGCAAAGTCAATAAAAGAAAAAAAGGTTACCGCTACACCTTCAGGAAGTGAATCTTCTTCAAAAGATGCAAAGTCAGCACCCAAGTCGAAGAAGAAAGAGGAAGATGATGATGATTTTGATCAGGACGATGAATTGCCTGCAAAAAAATCAGGAAGATCTTCTGATGACGACGACGACGCAGATGTTGATGTGGACGATGATT
>CANEWJ010000146.1 GCA_947442625.1 Chitinophagaceae bacterium | reverse complement strand
GCAAGATGCACCAGGTTATAGGTGAAAGAATCATAATTATCGAGAACCAGTAATCGTTTCAAGGAATATGGTGATTTTATTTTTTGTTAATCTCATTGGCAAACAACACTGCTTTCTTCAATGCGCCCAACTTGTTGTTGACTTCCTGCAACTCACTTTCAGGAACGCTGGAGGCCACAATGCCTGCACCCGCCTGATAGTACAGCGTATTGTTGCGGCTCAGGAAACTCCTGATCAAAATGGCCTGGTTGCATGAACCATCAAACCCAGTAAATCCGATGGCTCCACCATAAAACGAACGCTTGGTTTGTTCATAGGTATCAATCAATTCCATAGCCCTGAATTTGGGAGCACCGCTCAGGGTTCCGGCAGGGAAAGTTTTGGCCATCAACAAAAATGGGTTGGCATTTTTCCTGACAGTTGCCACTACTTCACTCACCAGATGAATGACGTGGGAATAATATTTCACCTGCCTGTAATGGGCTACTTTCACATGATCACAAACACGGCTAAGGTCATTTCGGGCAAGATCCACCAGCATCACATGCTCCGCATTTTCTTTGGGATCCTGCAACAGTCTTTCTGCTTCTTTTCTGTCTACTGCATCATCTCCACTCCTTTTGAATGTTCCGGCAATAGGGTGAACAATGGCCTGTCCATTGGCAATGATGAGCTGGCTTTCCGGTGATGAGCCCATCAGTTTGTATTCACCATAATCAAAAAAGAATAGATAGGGAGAAGGGTTGATCATCCTCAAAGCCCTGTATACATTGAATTCATCGCCTTTGAAGGATTGTTCAAACCTTCTGCTCAATACAATCTGAAACACATCACCCCGGTAACAATGGGCAATGCCCTTCTTCACCATGTCCATGTATTCTTCATCTGTCAGGTTGGATCTTTCTTCACCTGTCGACTCAAAGGGAAACTGGGGAAGGTCTCTGCCACAAATGATGTTTTCAATCAGGTGTTTGTCTCCCTCAAGTCCGGGGATATGGTTCTCCAACAAGTAAAGCTCATCCCTGAAATGATCAATGGCAATGACATATTGGTACAAACGGTAACGCATCAAGGGAATGGCATCACCCTGGAGGTTACCCTTTAATTTTCCTTCTTTGTTTAATGCATAAGGCTTGTCACGGAATTGGATGGTCTCAAATAATGGAATGGCGTCATAGGCCGTATATCCATAGAGTCCTTGGGCAAACTTGGTTTCTTTTGCGCCTGCCTCAACTGCATAACCTTGCATGTAGTCCCAAACCAGTGCTGGCACGGCTGTGTTTGCCAGAGTACTTTTCGTTGGCATTTCTCCGGGATACTTGAACTCTACTTCCTGAGCAGCAGTTATCTCAATGCCTCCGATGGCATTGATGGCAATAAAGGTAAAACTGTTTTCTGAAGTATGGTGGTCTGTGCTTTCCAGCAAAATGGTATCCCTGAACTTATCCCGAAGTCTGAGATAAATACCCACAGGAGTGTACAGGTCTGCCGCCATCTTTCGGAATGTGGTGCTCAACTTAACCTTATTCATTTTTTCCATGCAGTGATTGATTTAAAAATAAAAGCCCCGAATAATCGGGGCTTTACATATGTGACGATACAACATAGGATTTACCCCTTATCAGAGATAAAATGCCAACCGTTGTTTGTATAATTTCTTTTCATTTGATCAAAATTGATGAAAAACTCCAATAATTCCAAAAAATTAATGCCAAATGACAAAAGAATTACTTGAATTGGTTGAATATTTAACCCAGGTACCTTTTGATTTCCCGTTCTGACTCTCGCTGTTTGACTGACTCCCGTTTATCATGCAGTTTTTTACCCTTTGCAAGCCCAATTTGCATTTTTGCAAATCCCCGCTCATTGAAGTAGATTTTAAGAGGGATGATCGTAAACCCTTTGTCTTTCATCTTCTGCGTAATGCGGGAGATTTCCTTTTTTTTCAATAATAATTTTCTGTCGCGGACGGGTGGATGGTTGGCATAACTGCCGAATTCATAATGTGAGATGTGAAGGCCTTTCACATACATTTCTCCCCTGTCTATCAAGCAATAACTGTCATTGAAACTCGCCCTTCCATCCCGGAGTGCTTTGACTTCAGTACCTGTCAACACCATTCCCGCATCGAATTTGTCTTCGATGAAATACTCGAATGTGGCAGATTTGTTTCTGAGTTCCATTGTTTATTGAACGCACGCGATACCGCTGAAAAAATGCAGTTAGCTGGCAAACAGTCCGAGCAAAGTAGCAAGACGTTCCTTCAGGTCTTTTCGGGCAACAATCATGTCTAAGAATCCATGGTCCATGACAAACTCAGAGGTCTGAAATCCTTCTGGCAAATCACGCTTGATGGTTTCTTTGATGACCCTTGGGCCTGCAAAACCAATCATGGCCTTGGGTTCACCGATATTGATGTCTCCCACCATGGCGAAGGAAGCTGTTGTACCACCATAGGTTGGGTCTGTACAGAGTGAGATATAAGGAATGCCTGCAACAGCAAGCCTGCTGATTTTGCCAATTGTTTTAGGAAGCTGCATCAGGGAAAATGCGCTTTCCATCATGCGGGCACCACCGCTTTTACTGATGATCATGAAGGGAATGCGGTGTTTCAGGCAATAATCTGCTGACCTTGCAATCTTCTCCCCCATTACACTGCCCAATGAACCACCGATGAAATTAAAATCCATGCAGCAAACAACAAGATCCAATCCATTCACTTTACCATGGGCAGACGTAATGGAATCATGGAGCCCTGTCTTTTCATAGGCATCATCAAGACGCTTCTTATACGGCTTCAAGTCATTGAATCCCAGAAAATCGATTGACCGCACTTCTGCGAACATTTCCTGGTACTGTTGATCGTCGAAAAGTATATCAAAATACTCAGCACTACCAATACGGTGATGGTATTGGCACTGTGGACATACTGAGAAATTCTCCTTTAATTCTACCGTTGTACAGGTGTACTTGCAATCGGGACATTTTGTCCAAAGGCCATCCGGGGCTTCTTTTTTTTCAGCCGTAGATGTGCTGATCCCTTTCTTGCGTCTCTTGAACCAACTATTGGAACCGGTTTCAGGCTCCGACATGGATCCAGAAAGCTGTGCGTTAAAATCTTCTTCTCTTTTAAGAGGCATTTGAAACAGTTATTGTTCGAAACACAAATATAGGCCATCCACGGCATTTGGGAAGACTATGGGTACTTAACCTGCAAAATCAAGCCTAAAATAGCGCGGTTTGCTTGTTTCCTTCGGTATCCAACCATTCTATTTCAGTAGTCTTCGAAAAATCAGTCAACTTGTTGCCTACTGCCTTCCATCCCATCACTTCTACAAAATCTGCAACCCGGACCCTGGACTCTTTCAGCTGGGCACCCTTACCCGACCGAATGATGGCTACTGGACCAGCTTCCGTTGATACAGCTTCTACCCGATTGCCTTCAGCTTCCCGGATAAAAAAGAACTTGTTGTTCATTGTTGTTGTTTCAATCTTGAAGCGCTTAACATTGAACTGCAATTTCTCGTTGTCCAGGTAAATGGCGGTGACAATCTTTCTTGGATCAAATTTCTGAATGGTAAGCAGTTGCTCAACATCTATTCTTTGCGTCAATTCAATGCTGTTGATTTCATAAAACCCCTGCTTGAAAATGACCAGCAATTGATCATCAGGCTGAAAACTTCCCAACAACCTGCCTTTGCCATCAACATTCAAACGACCAAAAACCTCATCAAACCAGATGTCCCTGCCACCCAGCGTTGACTTGCCTGCTTCCTTGAGTTTAACACTCTTTAAAGGATATTTTGTGACCTGGTTGCCAACAGAGCTGCGTCCCTTGATGTCCAATGTTTCGAAATAGAAATCAAGCTGTTTATTTCTTGCGCTGCAATTGGGGCTCAATGTAATGGCAACAGATTCAGCCTCTCCGTTGGCATTGGCTGTAAAATAGTTCAGCTTTGATTTATCACTGCCTTTGGTTAGGTCATATTCCTTATCACGTGTAACACCGGTTACATTGAAACGTTTTGCATAAGAAATACCGGTAGCCCCATCTGTATAAATCATGTTGTAGGTAGAACGCTCATCATTTTTCTGGAAAATCGCAGCATAGATGATGTCCTTCCCGATGTATGCCTTGTCATCCACTTTCACCACTTTCATGATGCCGCGTCTTGTAAAGACGATGATATCATCAAGGTCAGAACACTCAGCAATAAACTCATCTTTCTTCAGGCTGGTGCCGATGAAACCCTCCGCCCTGTTCATGTACAGCCGAACATTGGCTATGGCAACATTCCTGGCTTGTATGACATCGAAAGGCTTTATCTCGGTTTTTCGCTCCCTTCCTTTACCATATTTTTCTTGCAAGCCCTGGTAGTATGCCACGGCATAATCGGTAAGATTGGCCAGGTGGTGGTTCACCTGCTTGATTTCTTCTTCGATGGTATTGATTTGCATGTTCAGCTCATCAATGTCCAGTTTATATATACGGCGAACTGGCTTCTCAGTAAGTTTCACGATATCTTCTCTGGTGATATCCCTTCTGAAAAGTTTTTTGAATGGATCAAATCCTTTTTGGATGGCCAACAAAACCTTCTCCCAATCCTCATGCTTTTTTTCAAGCTCCTTGTAAATTTTTTCTTCAAAAAAGATCCTTTCAATTGAAGTGAAATGCCATTTTTCCTGGAGTTCTGAAAGCCTGATCTGTAACTCCAACATCAATAGGTCTTTGGTATTGTCGGCTGAAATCCGCAACAACGCTGTAGCACTGAGAAACAAAGGTTTTTGATCAACAATTACACAGGCATTGGGTGCTATACTGACCTCACAATCCGTAAAGGCATACAAGGCATCAATGGTGATGTCTGATGAAATTCCTGCTGCCAGTTCCACAAGGATCTCAACCTCAGCAGCGGTATTGTCTGTTACTTTTTTGATCTTGATCTTGCCTTGATCGTTTGCCTTTACAATCGATTCCATCACCTGGGTAGTGGTTACTCCGTAAGGAACATCCTTGATGACCAGAGACTTTTTATCCACCTCAAAAATATGTGCGCGGCAACGGATGCGGCCTCCGCGTTTTCCATCATTGTAATTGCTGGCATCAATCATGCCACCTGTCTGGAAATCAGGAAATAATTCAAATTTCTTTCCTTTCAGGTATTTAATAGATGCCTCTATCAGTTCAATAAAATTGTGGGGAAGAATTTTGGTTGACAAACCCACTGCAATCCCTTCTGCCCCTTGTGCGAGCAGCATGGGAAATTTCATCGGAAGATCGATGGGCTCCTTTTTCCGGCCGTCATAGCTCAATTGCCATTTGGTGGTTTTTGCATTGAAAGCCACGTCCAATGCAAATTTACTCAGCCTGGCCTCGATATACCGCGCAGCGGCAGCATCATCTCCCGTTCTTACATCTCCCCAGTTTCCCTGGGTATCCACCAGCAGGTCTTTCTGGCCAAGATTGACCAGCGCATCTTGAATACTGGCATCACCATGCGGGTGGTACTGCATGGTTTGTCCGATGATATTGGCAGCCTTGTTCAACCTGCCGTCATCCATCTCTTTCATTGAATGAAGGATCCTTCTTTGTACAGGCTTGAGACCATCGACTACACCAGGCACTGCGCGCTCGAGAATTACATAAGAAGCATAATCCAGGAACCAGCTTTTATACTGTCCTGAAACGCCTGATTCATTGTCGTGATCAATTACAAATTTCGCCTTCGCCATTGTTCTCTTTTTATTCAG
>CANEWJ010000145.1 GCA_947442625.1 Chitinophagaceae bacterium | reverse complement strand
GAGCGTTTGAACGCCAGGCTCATCCTCGAAGAGTTCGCAGACAATCCTTTTCTGGCCAAGTTTTATGACAACCCTGCGCAATATGCTTTTTCCGTTGAGCTCTTTTTCATGGCAGAACGATACAAACAACAAAAAGACCTGGTAGGGCACCAAGACATGTTCAGGACCTTGACCATATCTGATTACCTTTTTACCAAATGCTTGTTGTTTGCCAAAGTAAACTTGCCGGACGATGAATTCAGGCTCTACCAGAGGTTGTTTGACATCATGCACCATCAGATGATACAACCCGAGCTCCTCATCTACCTGCATTCACCCGTGAGCAAATTGCAGGAAAACATCAAAAAAAGGAATCGGCCGTATGAACAGAATATCCAAAACGATTATCTCTACAATATTCAGCAAACCTATACCCATTATATCAAACAGCACAACATGAAAACGCTGTTTGTTGACACCAGCAACGCAGATTTCACCGGCAATCCCAAGCACCTTGACGCCATCTTGGATGCACTTGAAAAAGAATATGGGGATGGGCAACATTTTATTTCCCTTCCCTGATCAAGGTCAGTGACAATAACCGAAATTTGCAAGGATGTTCAAGTTTTTGAAACACCATAGTTTTGGGGCCCTCCGCTATCCGGAATTCAGGAGTTATATCCTGGCCAGGTTCTTCTTTATCATGGTCTTGACCATGCAGGCCACCCTGATCAGCTGGAAGGTTTTCGAAATGACCAAAGATCCATTCAGCATCGGGTTGATAGGATTGGTTGAGTTTGTGCCTGCTGTAATCATGGCCATCTACTCGGGGTATATCATCGACAGGGCAGATAAGAAAAAACTGCTTCACCTGAGCATAGCTGGGAACCTCCTCCTGACCATCCTTTTTACCTATATTACCAGTGAACACGCATCAGCCTTGTTTAGCCAAACGGCAATCCTGATCAATATCTACCTCATCGCTTTTTGTACAGGTATTGCCAGGGCCTTCAGCGGCCCCACCTCATTTGCACTGGTGAGCAGCCTGGTTCCAAAGAAAGAACTTCCCAATGCCATCAGCTGGCACAGCAGTTCATGGCAGATTGCAGGTGTAAGTGGGCCAGCAATAGGCGGAATCCTTTACGGATCAATGGGAATCACCTTCACCTTTTCACTGATGGTGATACTGCTGACACTCTCCATCGCAATCCTGTTTTTTATAGGGCCCAAACCACCCACATTCACCTTGCCGCGTGAACCCATGTTGAAAAGCATTCAGGAAGGATTTCGGTTTGTCTGGAATGCAAAAGAAATACTTGGCGTATTGAGCCTGGACCTGTTTGCCGTCTTTTTTGGAGGAGCCACCGCCCTGCTTCCTTATTTCTCAGAAATCATCCTGAAAACGGGTGCTGAAGGGTTGGGCATTCTTCGTTCAGCTCCAGGCATAGGTGCGATTGCAATGATGTTATTTGTCAATTTTGTACCGATGCGAAAAGAGCAGGGAAAGATCATGCTGCTTTGTGTTGCCGGTTTTGGCATGACCATGATCATCTTTGGACTTTCCACTGTTTTTTGGATCTCCTTCGCAGCCTTGTTCCTTTCAGGATTGTTGGATGGCATCAGCATGATCGTGCGTTCTACCATTCTCCAAACCAGGACACCTGAAGAAATGAAGGGAAGGGTTTCCGCACTGAACAGCATATTTATCATTTCCTCCAACGAGCTAGGGGCTTTTGAAAGTGGATTTGCCTCGAGGCTGATGGGAGTGATTCCATCGGTGGTCTTTGGCGGAATGATGACCATCAGCATTGTGGTCTATACCTGGTTCAAGAATCCAGCCATCAGAAAAATCAATTACTAGGTCTATTTTATCTCTTGCATCAGTCTTTCCATCACAACATAGGCAGCTGGGCAAAATGATGTATTCTTCAGTGTAAGGGCCTGTCTTTTGACAAATACATCCTCATCAGTGTAGGGAAATCTTCTGCAATCCGAGGGCCTGTCCTCATAAATGGAACAATGGTTATCTGCCCCAAGGAATGGGCAGGGCTTGGTTTTCAGCACATAGTCTCCTTCTGTATCAATGTCAAGATAAGTATCGATAAAAACACTTTCCCGCAATCCCAAGACCTTGCTGATTCTTTTGATGTCTGGGGTTTTGAAACGGGGGGAATAGTTTTTGCAGCAATTGGCGCAGGTCAGGCAATCTACCTGCTCAAAGGCCTCCTCATGCAATGCCGGAAGCACCTTTAATGCCTGGTTTTTGTTTACCCTTTGCAGGTAGGCCTTGTAGGCTTTTGCATGCGCCAACGATTGCTTTTCCCAATTGATCAATAATCCATCCGCCATACCCCAAAAGTAAAACCTAAACAAACGCCAAACTACTGTTTCACCATTTAATCCACATTCCGTTTTTTGGGTCTACAAAGTCGTCATATACTGCCTTCTTCTGATTAAATTTGCACCCTGACAATTTGCGGCATTTCAAATTGCATTTCTAACGAATAAAGACCCATCCATGAACATTTTGACGCAGCAGGAAAACGAATTCAGCAGCAGGCATATCGGCCCTTCAGCCCTCGAGGAAAAGGAAATGCTCAGCACCATTGGTGAGCCCAGTCTTGCCACATTGGTTGAAAAAACAGTTCCACCCAATATCGTCAACCACAATGCGCTCAATGTTCCCCCAGCCATGAGCGAAGCTGCTTATCTTGAGCATATTCGTGCCATTGGAGAAACCAATATTTTAGCCAAGAATTTCATTGGCCAGGGATACTATGGAACCCATACCCCCAGCGTGATCCTCAGGAATATTTTTGAGAACCCAGGTTGGTACACCCAATACACTCCCTACCAGGCAGAGATTGCACAAGGAAGACTGGAAAGCCTTTTGAACTACCAAACCATGGTCAGTGAACTGACAGGTTTACCCATCGCCAATGCCTCTTTGCTGGATGAATCAACGGCAGCAGCTGAGGCCATGACCATGTTTTTCAATGCGCTGAACAAGCAGGAAAACATCGAACGCCCAAGGTTCTTTGTAGACCAAAACTGCTTCCCACAGATACTTGATTTACTGATTACAAGAGCATTACCCATTGGCATTGAAATAGTTACAGGAGAATTCTCAAGTAGCGCATTAGATAATTCATATTTCGGCGCCCTGGTTCAATACCCCAACAATATTGGAGAATTGAAGGATTACAAGGGCTTTATTGACCATGTTCACAGCATTGGAGGATATGTTGTGATGACAACCGACCTGTTAGCCCTCACGCTGATCACCCCTCCCGGTGAATTGGGTGCGGATGCTGCCTGTGGGTCAGCACAGCGGTTCGGTGTTCCTTTGGGATATGGTGGCCCACATGCCGCTTTTTTTGCCACAAAAGACGAATTCAAGCGCAGCATTCCAGGAAGAATCATCGGTATCAGCATAGATGCTGACGGAAACAGGGCCCTGCGCATGGCCCTTCAAACCCGTGAACAACACATCAAAAGAGAGAAAGCCACTTCCAATATTTGTACAGCCCAAGCACTATTGGCCAACATGGCCGCCATGTATGCCGTTTATCATGGAGCAGAAGGACTCAAAAACATTGCCACCAGAACGAGCATGTTTGCCCATGCTGCGGCAGTTGTCCTTCAAAAATTAGGCTACTCCTTGGCCTCATCTACTTATTTTGACACCATTGCCATCATCACCAACAAGGCAAAGGAAATTGTAGCAACTGCTGCTGAAAACAACATCAACCTGAGGCTGATCAGCCCCACTTTGGTGGGCATCAGCTTTGATGAAACAAGCAATACCAGCAATGTAACGGCAATGCTCTCCTGCTTTGATCAGGATGGAAAGGCTGATTTGAATTTCGCAGGCTCAGCCGGTCTTTCCAACATACCCGATAGCCTGAAACGCAGCTCTCCTTTTTTACAACATCCTGTTTTCAATACCTATCACAGTGAAAGCAAGATGATGAGGTATATAAAATCATTGGAAAACAAGGACTTATCGCTGAATACCTCCATGATTTCTTTAGGAAGTTGCACCATGAAACTGAATGCTGCTTCAGAGATGATGCCATTGAGCTGGGCCTGTTGGGGACAGATTCATCCTTTTGCACCAGCTGGCCAGACCAAGGGATACCAGTTCGTATTGGACGAGTTGTCAAAATACCTCTGTGAGGTGACCGGTTTTGATGCCTGCAGCCTTCAGCCCAACAGCGGGGCTCAGGGAGAATATGCTGGCCTCCTGGCCATCAGGGGATATCACCATTCTCGCGGAGACCACCATCGCAACGTGATGCTGATTCCCATTTCCGCACATGGTACCAATCCTGCATCGGCGGTAATGGCTGGCATGAAAGTGGTGGTGGTAAAAGCCCTGGAAAATGGATACATTGACGTAGAGGACCTCACCGAAAAAGCCATCCAGCACAGCGAAAACCTTGCGGGCATCATGATCACCTATCCCAGCACCTATGGTGTATACGAGGAGACAGTGAAAGACATCACGGCCATCATCCACAGCCATGGCGGCCAGGTGTACATGGACGGGGCCAACATGAATGCCCAGGTTGGGCTCACTGCCCCAGGCCTGATTGGCGCGGATGTTTGTCACCTGAACCTGCACAAAACTTTTGCCATTCCTCACGGCGGCGGTGGCCCCGGTATGGGACCTATTTGTGTAAAAGCCCATTTGGCGCCATTCTTGCCAGGACATACCCAAACTTCAGGAACCGACTTGGACCTTACCAAAGGAAATACTGCCGTCAGTGGCGCGCCATTTGGAAGCGCCAGCATTTTGTTGATCAGCTACGGCTATATCAGGATGCTTGGTGGCAATGGACTGAAAGCCTCTACCGAATATGCCATCCTCAACGCCAATTACATGAAGTCAAGGCTTACAGGACATTATGATGTCTTGTACTTGGGCAAAAACGGAACCTGCGCACATGAATTCATTGTAGACCTCAGGCCTTTCAAGAAATCTGCTGACATTGAAGCAGAGGATCTTGCCAAGAGATTGATGGACTATGGATTTCACGCCCCTACACTAAGCTTCCCGGTACCCGGCACTGTCATGATCGAGCCAACAGAAAGCGAAGACAAGGCCGAGCTGGACAGGTTTTGTGATGCCATGATTGGCATCAGGAACGAAATCCGCGAAATTGAAGAGGGCAAGGCAGACAAAAAAGACAATGTCTTGAAAAGGGCACCCCATACGATGGCCAATATATGTGGGAATGCATGGGATAGGCCTTATTCAAGGGAAAAAGCGGCCTTCCCAGAAGACCGGATAAGGAGCAGTAAGTTCTGGCCCAGCATTGCTAGGGTAAACAATACTTATGGGGACAGGAACCTGGTCTGTACCTGTGAGCCTGTCAGCAGCTATGCCGAATAGCCAGGTGTACTGATATTTTTTTTAGATTTTTTCTTCATTTTATTCAGAAAATGGGTGAGTTTTCGTAAATTTAGACGACAGCTTGCCCCTACATTAGATTTTATTTAACCAAAAGATCTACTCAATAGATTTTATCAAAAAACTCCTTTCTTATGGCAAGAAATCGGGGATTATATCGTCCTGAATTTGAAAGAGATGCATGTGGCATTGGCTTTGTAGCCAACATCAAAGGCAACAAAAATCACCAGGTGATTTCTGATGCCTTGACCATTCTTGAAAACATGGAACACAGGGGTGCCTGTGGATGCGAAAGCAATACCGGAGACGGCGCCGGAATCCTGATCCAAACACCACATGCCTTCTTTTTTGATGAATGCCTTAAAATGGGGGTTCATCTTCCTGCTTTTGGTCGTTATGGGGTTGGATCCGTTTTCTTTCCCAGGGAGATAAGGCTAAGAGAAGAATGCAGAGACATCTTTAGCAG